>CAMGFM010000120.1 GCA_946055365.1 uncultured Prevotella sp.
TTGAAAAATAAGTGTTACCTTTGTCAACAACAAAGGGGCAAAAGCGCGATGCTGCCTCCCCCTCATGTGTCCGCTGCGCTTGAGGAATGGCACTGTCGGTGTTTGTCTCTGTCCTAAACAATGAAAAAAGCAAATATGTACACACCATTGAGAACCCTTTTAGGTGCGGCTGCCGTGATGTTTGCCGCCACCATCGCACAGGCCCAGGAGGTAGCAAGGCACACATACGTACACGCCACCCCCTATGCCGTGGAGAAGATAACGCCGCCCAAAGGCACTAAGGCCAAGAACGTCATACTCATGATTGGCGACGGCATGAGCCTCATGCACGTCTACAGCGCGTGGACAGCCAACCGCGGCAGGCTGTGGCTCGAGAATGCACAATACACGGGGCTGTCAAAGACATGGTGTCTTGACCGTCTCATCACCGATTCGGGCGCGGGAGGCACGGCACTCGCCACTGGCCACAAGGTGCTTTACCATTCTGTGGGCGTGGACAAGGACGGACGGCCTCTCACCACACTCATTGACGTGGCAAAGGGTCTCGGCAAGGATGCCGGAGTGGCTGTGACGTGTCGTCTGTGGGATGCCACGCCCTGCGATTTCTGCTGTCACAACACCGATCGTGACGATGAGGAGGGCCTTGTGGGCGATTATCCCGACTGTGGGGCAGACTTTGTGTTCGGAGGTGGCGCACAGAAGTTCACCGGACGCAAGGACGGGCGCGACATCTTCGCAGAGCTTGAGTCAAAGGGCTGGCGCGTGATGCGCACTACCGCCGAGCTTATGTCTTGCAGCGAGGGCAGGGTGTTTTGCGTGCCTTATGACGTGGACACACCGCTGCCCGACGAGCGCGGAGACCTGCTGGCGCGCGCCTCACTCAAGGGTATGGAACTCATGAACCGCAACAAGAACGGTTTTTTCATGATGATAGAAGGCTCGCAGATTGATGACTACGGACATTTCAACCAGATAGACCTGCTCATAAAGGAGACTCTCGACTTTGACCAGACCGTGGGCAAGGTGATGCAGTGGGCGGCCAAAGACGGGGAGACGCTTGTGGTGGTGACTGCCGACCATGAGACGGGCGGCCTCACGCTCGTTGACGGCAGCAAGGAGGAGGGACGCGTGGAGTGTGCTTTCTCTTCGCGCGGACATTCGGGCGTTATGGTGCCTGTGTATGCCTTCGGGCCGGGGGCGGAACAGTTTACGGGCATCATGGAAAACGCCGACATCTTCTGGAAAATAAAGGCCATACTCGGCGCGCGATAGCCCTCGGGCATTGGCGCAACCCATTTTTAATTTGCTGAAAAACATGCTTGAAATGAAAAGACTGACAGCCTTTGCCGCCACGGCTCTGCTCGCCATGCTGCCCGTGGCCGCACAAAACCTCGTGTCTTCAGGCTCTCCGCTCTATAAACTGCCCTACAAGAACACCTATGTCATGGAGACGCTTGTGGCAGAAAACTCTTTCCGCACCGCCAAGGTGCAGAAGACCGTGCCTGGCACCTTTGCCCAGGCACGCAAGACACTGCCCGCACCCTACTGGGAGGGACACGACAAGGAGATAGAGATGTATTGGAAGGCATGGCAGATAGGCATATCAAACATCTGCCAGCCGCTCGACGACTCGGGATTTGTCACTTCTTACATAGCCCCTGCCTACAATGGCAACATCTTCATGTGGGATGATGCCTTCATAACCATGTTCTGCCGCTACGGGCAGCGTTTCTTCCCGTTTCAGAAGACGCTCGACAATTTCTACGCGAAGCAGCATCCCGACGGCTTCATCTGCCGTGAGATACGCGCCGACGGCAGCGACTGCTTCGGACGTTACGATCCCACAAGCACAGGGCCCAACATCCTGCCGTGGTCAGAGTGGCTTTACTATACGCAGTTTGGCGATGACAACCGTCTTAACCGTGTCTTTCCCGTGCTTGCCGCCTATTACAAGTGGCTCAAGCTCAACCGCACGTGGCGCGACGGCACCTACTGGAGCAGCGGATGGGGCACGGGCATGGACAACATGCCTCGTGTGCCAGACGGCTACAACACTATCTACAGCCACGGCCACATGGTGTGGCTTGACGCGTGCCTTCAGCAGATCATGATGGCCGACATACTGCTCAAGATGGGCTTCTATCTCGAGCGGTGGCAGGAGATAGAGGAGTTTGAGGACGACATCAAGATGCTCTCGGCCTACATCAGCGACAATATGTGGAGCGAGAGCGACGGCTTTCTCTACGACCGCTACCGCGACGGCACGCTTTCGTCAACGCAGGGCATCTATGCCTACTGGGCGTTGCACACCGACGTGCTTGACAAGCCGCGCCTCGACCGCCTCGTGTCTCACTTGCAGGACACCCTCAAGTTTAACCGCCCTCACAGAGTGGCGTCACTCGCCGCCGACCACCCAAAATACAAGGCCAACGGACGCTACTGGGTGGGCGGAGTGTGGCCCGGAGCCAACTATATGGTCATTTCGGGACTCGCGGGTAAGGGTTACCGCAGTCTTGCGCACGACATTGTGATGAACCACTACAACAATGTGCTGGCGGTGTATGAAAAGACTGGCACGCTGTGGGAGTATTACGCTCCAGAGGCGGCAGAGCCGGGCTTCATGGCGCGCAAGGACTTTGTGGGATGGACAGGATTGCCGCCCATAGCCGAGCTTATAGAATATGTGTTTGGCATCAGGGCGGACATGCAGCGCGGTCACGTGACTCTCGACGTGCATCTTACCGACGCCTATGGCATAGAACGCTATCCGCTTGGCGAGAATGGCAGCGTGACGTTCAAGGTGGCGCGCCGTGGCAGCGTGTCAGAAAAACCCAAAGTGACGGTCAAGACCGACGTGCCGTTTAAGATGACCATCGTGTGGGGTGACGGCGAGAGCGTGGAGGTGGACGTGAAGGCCGGCAGCCAGACGTTTTAGGCGGGTTTCTATATGCCCCGTATTCATATTAAGGCAGATTCTTTGAATCTGCTTTCAACAATACACACACACATCACAGACAGTAATGCTGACAAAAATGATAATAGTGACACTCCTGTTCTTCTGTCTCTTCGCCCTGAACGGCTATGCGGCAGAATATAAGAAGCAGGCAGAGTGCAGGGTGGTCATTGCCGCTGACCTGCACTTTGACATGCCGCCCGAGACTGACCAGTTTCATCACGTGCTTGCCATCAACGCCCTAGGCGACACCATGCGCATAGACGGCGTGATACTCGCTGGCGATCTTTTTGACAAGTCAGACCCTCGCATACTTGACCTCTACCGACAGAGATGGGAGCGCGGGCCTGCCTACAAGCAGATACACTATGACGTATATCCCTGTTTCGGCAACCATGACGTAAGCCCGGGCAGCGGAAGACCCGATACCGACAGGCTGGGCATGGAGTTCAATCTGCATTACCTTGACTCTACGCTCCTCGACATGAAGAGCCGCAAGCAGATAGTAAACCGTCACGCCTCAAGCCGTTCCTATTCGTTCAACCTCGGTGGCGCGCATTTCATCTGCGCGCAGCTGTGCGCAGGCGACACGAGCTACTGTGAGAGCAACATGGAGTGGATTGCCGACGACCTGCGCCGCTATGCCTCTGACGGAACGCCCGTGGTGTTCATACAGCACTATGGTTTTGACAAGTGGGCTCTGGAGTGGTGGGGCGAGGAGAGCCGTGAGCGTCTTGTGGATATGCTCGGCAACTATAACCTTGCGGCATTTTTCGTGGGCCACACGCATGAATCGTCAGTGCAGGAGTACAAGGGCATACGCGTATGTCAGGTAAACAACGCATGGAACGACGACGACGGCCCTGCATCTTTCGCCGTGCTGCACATCAAGGGCAAGAACGTGACGGTAGACACCTATGAGGTGCTTGACGACAAAGGCACAACACGGCTCGTGAAGCCTTCGCTCTGCATGAAAGTGCCAATAAACAAGTGACTGGTTTGGCGTGTGGACAAGCCCCGTGTGCCGTCTTGTGACGTGGAGCTGCCGCACTTCTTGTGGAGAAAAGCAGCACTGTGGATGCACAATGACTTAATACAGATTTACTTTACACGGTTTTAACAATTAAATTAAATAAATAAACCTTGTAAACAATGAAAAAGGATCGTAAGCCCTCCCGTCGTTTTGACGACCAATTTAGACTTAGTGTATTGAGTGAATACTATGCAAGCGGCAGCTCCTACAATGCTATAGCGCGTAAATATGGCATAAGCAGTGGTAATGTTATCCAATGGGAACGCAAATATCGCGACAAATGTGTATCTTTGCCATCGGAATTAGAGGAACTGGAAAATCAGGTGTTTATGGCAAGAATAAAAAAGGAAAGCGCGTCTCCCCTCCCTAAGGGCGAACTGGAGACACTCAGAGACGAGGTGGCCCGTCTTCGCAAGGCCCTGGAGTATTCCGAGCTTCGCAACGAGGCACTGTCCGAGGTACTGAAAATAGGTAAGGAACAATACGGGATAGATTTGCTAAAAAAAGCTGGCGCCAAGCAGTAGACAACCTTCAGCTCAGACATCCAAAACAAGGTATCGGCTGTCTGAGTGGACTGTTTGGCAAGAGCCGTGAGGGTTATTATTCCGTAAGCAGGGAGAAGCGTAAGCGTCTGCGCCTCAACGAGACATCCGTCGTGGAGTCCGTGCGCCAGCTGCGAAGCGAGGCTCCCGGCTTAGGAGCGTACAAGATGTATCTCATGTTAAAGTCCATATTCCCGGAAGAGATGCCCGGCCGCGACAAGTTCTACGAAATGATTCACAGAAACCACCTTATGCTGAAGCCCGAGCGCAGGCGTCACACAACCAATTCCAACCATAACTACCGCAAGTACAAGAACCTCGTCAGGGACTTTGTCCCTGACGGTCCAAACCGCCTCTGGGTTGCCGACATCACATACATTGAGACGAATTCGGGCGTAGTCTACCTTCATATCGTGACAGACGCATGGACTCACGAAATCATAGGCTGGGCCATTTCTGACACGCTCCATGCGGAGCATACGCTGCGGGCGTTGCAGGCTGCCATAGACAACGCGGGCACATGCGACCTTAGCGGCCTGATACACCACTCTGACCGCGGGTCACAAT
>CAMGFM010000121.1 GCA_946055365.1 uncultured Prevotella sp.
AATAATCATAGCATATCTTGTCTATCTCGAGAGTGTTCATGCCTGCGTGTATGTGTTTTGCCACCTCGTCAAGCACACCTGTGTTTATGACACCACTCCTTCTTATGCCCTCAATCTGTTCAGGGGTCTTGATAAGGTCGCGCGACGGCACTTCCTTGCCCTTTGCCTCCCAGAACATCACCTTCTTGTCAAGCTCTGTGGGCTCCTGTCCCGGCAGACAGTGCCACACCTTTTTTTTCTTGAATACCATAACAGTTATTATCCTTATTGTGCGCCGTCCGCATTTCCAGCTGACACAGCATTGCAGGCGGCCCGTTTCCTATCCTCGGTTTGTATCTCGCATGTCACCAACGGCATCACGCCTGTCACTACGCCGCGCCTGTCGCGCAAGGCGTGACACAGACACGTGTCCGTGACCTGCATATTATATGTTGAATGTGACGTGTCATGGCTGGCACGCCCTTATGCACTTTTGCAAAAGTGCCATTTCACACCAGCCAAAGCGCCACTTGCCATTGCCGAAGTGGCTCTTTCCTGTTGCTAAAGTGGCTCTTTCCTGTTGCCGAATAATCACATTTATATTATATAATAAAATGTGCAGGCACATAGGAGACACGCCTCGCCATCCACGTCCATGCCATACGCTATGCCCTGATGCCGCCCAAGTCCCGAGCCTGCGACAAAAAACACACACGGACAGAGCATCATGGCACGCTCTCTTGTCACCCTATATTAATGTACGCGCGTACATATATTTATTATGCCACGGTACTTGTTTGCAGAACACGCCTTCAGTCAAAGACTGTGCAAGGCGAGCGCGATGTAACTTGCTCCAGCTGCCGAGCCGCAGCCTGGCTTATGCAAAGAGATTGAGCCTGTTGTCCCTTGCCTTCTGCAATGACGACAGCGACTCCTGCCTTTCGGCAAACTCCTCCCTCAGCATCCTGTATCTCTCGTCAAGCTCTGCCTTGAGCCTTTGCCTGTCAGCCTTGTCCATAAGGCGTTTTGCGATAATCGGATTTTGCGCCGCATCTTTCACCCACACCACTATGCCCCTGTAGAGAGGAGCTATCTTGAGTGCCACATGAGTCTCGCTCGTCGTTGCGCCGCCCACCATGACGGGGATGTCCATGCCGGCCCGCTGCAACTCGCCCACGACATTTGCCATTTCCTCAAGACTCGGGGTTATGAGTCCGCTTAGCCCTATCATGTCAGCCCCTGTCTCCCTTGCCTTTTTCACAATCTGTTCGGCAGGTACCATCACCCCGAGATCGGTAACGTCATAGTTGTTGCACGCCATCACCACTCCCACGATGTTCTTGCCTATGTCATGCACGTCGCCTTTGACCGTAGCCAAGACCAGCTTGCCAGCCTTGGCGGCAGAGTCGTCGTGTCTGTCTTTCTCGATATGCGGCTGCAAGATTGCCACAGCCTTTTTCATGGTGCGTGCGGTCTTCACCACCTGCGGCAGAAACATCTTGCCGCAACCAAAGAGCTCGCCCACGGTGTTCATGCCCTGCATGAGCGGCCCAGAGATGATGTCCACGGGCTTGTCATAGACAGTCAGTGCCTCGTCGATGTCGTCCTGCATATAGTCAGCCACGCCTTTCACGAGCGAGGCGCAGAGCCGCTGCCCCACATCGCCATTGCGCCATTCTGGCAGTGCCGTCTCAACCAGAGCCGCGGAGCCATTGCCCTTGGCCTCGTCCTGCCTGCGCTTGAGCGTCTCGGCCAGCTGCACCAGCCTTTCTGCCGCCCCGGCCTTTCTGCAAAGCACCACATCCTCTATCACCTCCAGCTCTTCCTGCGGTATGTCAGCATAGGTCACCTTGGCGGCGGGATTGACAATGCCAAAGTCCATGCCTTTTCTTATGGCATGATAAAGGAAGACGGCGTGCATGGCCTCACGTATATAGTTGTTGCCCCTGAACGAGAACGAGAGGTTGCTCACTCCGCCGCTCACATGCACCCCTTTGAGGTGCTGTCTCATCCATTCAGTGGCCCTGATGAAGTCCAGCCCATAGCTGTCATGCTCTTCCATGCCTGTGGCAATGGCGAGTATGTTAGGGTCTATGATAATGTCGCAGGCCCTCATGCCCACCTTCTCAGTGAGCAGGCGGTATGCCCTTGCGGCTATCTCTATCCTGCGCTCATAGGTTGTGGCCTGTCCCTGTTCGTCAAAGCACATCACCACCACGGCAGCCCCATATCTCATCACGTCACGGGCGTGTTCAAGAAAAACGTCCTCGCCCTCCTTGAGCGAAATGGAGTTGACTATGCACTTGCCCTGTACGCAAGCAAGGCCGGCACGTATCACGTTCCAGTCAGAGGAGTCGATCATCACAGGCACCCTCGCTATGTCTGGCTCAGCGGCTATCATGTTAAGGAACACCCTCATCTCATGTGCGGCATCAATAAGACCGTCGTCCATGTTAATATCTATCACCATGGCCCCGTCAGCCACCTGCTTGCGCGCTATGGATACCGCCTCGTCATAGCATTTGTCCTTGATGAGCCTCAGAAACTTGCGCGAACCTGCCACGTTGCAACGCTCACCCACATTGACAAAGCCTGTTTCGGCAGTGACCTCAAGGCTCTCAAGCCCACTGAGAATCATGTGTGTGGAGCTGCCCTGCGGCTTGCGCGGGCTGCGTGCTGCGGCTGCCTTGGCAAAGAGGGCTATGTAGCTGTCGGTGGTGCCGCAGCAGCCGCCCACAATGTTGACAATGCCCTCGTCCATCATCTCTGCCATGCGCGCCGCCATGGCCTCTGCCGTCTCGTCATACTGTCCGAGACTGTTTGGCAGGCCCGCATTGGGATAGGCACTGACATAGCAGGGAGCCTTGCGTGAGAGTTCACGCAACAGGGGCATCATCTGCGCTGCGCCAAAGGAGCAGTTGAGACCTATGGACAATATGGGATAGGAGCTGACACTCGCCAACACAGCGTCAAGAGTCTGCCCGCTGAGAGTCCTGCCTGCGAGGTCGCTCACGGTCACGCTCAACATTACGGGCAGCCTGATGCATCTTTTCGTTGCCACGTCCATCGCCGCCACTATCGCCGCCTTGGCGTTGAGCGTGTCAAAGACGGTTTCCACAAGCACCACGTCAATGCCCTCGCCTGCCATAGCGTCTATCTGTTCGACATAGGCGGCATGGAGAGTATCAAAGTCAAGCTCACGGGCGGCAGGGTCTGACACGTCGGGACTCATGGAGCAAGTCTTGTTTGTGGGGCCCACGGAGCCTGCCACAAAGCGAGGCTTCTCTGCCGTGGAATAGCGGTCGGCCATGCGCCTTGCTATCCTTGCGCCTGCCGCCGCCATCTCCTTCACTGCGCCAGCAAGCCCGTAGTCGGCCTGTGATATGCGCTGCGAGCTGAACGTGTTGGTCGTTATGATGTCTGCGCCAGCCTCAAGATATTTTCTATGCACGTCCTCCACCACATCAGGTCTCGTGATGTTGAGAACGTCGTTGTTGCCCTTCATCATGCCGGGCATGTTTCTGTATCTGTATCCGCGGAAATCGTCTTCCTCAAGGCGATACTGCTGTATCATTGTACCCATCGCGCCGTCGAGTATCACTATCCGCTGCTTCAATAATTCTTCCAGTTGCATATTGTTTTATCCCGAAAAATCATGTAGGTGTGTCATGAAAGCCCAGCCGTGTGCCATTGCCGCGCACACGGCATGTGAGTGTCATGCGCCGAGCGAGACGCGTCAGAACCGCTTTATAGCCCTGTCCATCTCACGGCGGTCTTCCTTTTCCTTGAGAGTCTGCCGCTTGTCAAACTCCTTCTTGCCCCTGCAGAGAGCGATGTCGACCTTTGCCCTGCCATTCTGGTCGATGAAGAGCAGCGTTGGCACTATGGTATATCCCGCCTGCTTTGTGGCAGCCTCGAGCTTGCTTATCTCACGGCGGTTGAGCAGCAGTTTGCGCTCTCTTTTTGACTCATGGTTGCTGTATGAGCCATAGAAATAGGGCGACACGTTCATGCCTTTGACCCATATCTCACCGTTATTGATATAGCAGAAGCTGTCCACAAGACTGGCCTTGCCGAGCCTTATGGACTTTATCTCAGTGCCTGTCAGCACTATGCCTGCCGTATATGTCTCCACGAAGAAAAATTCAAACGAGGCTTTCTTGTTCCTCACGTTCACCGGACTTTTCTTCCTTATCAGTTCCTGTTCCTTATTCATTGTCGTGTATTGGTCTTTTTTAGGGGATTCGTGACATTTTGCAGCGGCTCATGCCCAACATCCATGCGTCAGGATTTCAAGAAAGAAAACTGACGTACCGCCCCCACGTCGCAAAAGTGGCACTTTCATGTCCTTAAAGTGGCTCTTTGCCACTGGCAAAACGGCACTTGGCGGGCGCAAAGTGCCACTTGCCACAAAGCATCGTCACCGTTATAGCGACTGCCGTGTCATTATTCATGGCCACAGCCACGCCCGCGGCGCGGGCCATCAGCGAGAAAAGAGGCGAAGACTGCGCCCGCTATTCCTCCACGGTGGCAAACTCGCCTATATGCTCGTCAACATAGCAGGCCATAAGCCCCGTCCATTTCTCCTCGTTCTCAACAAACTCGTCGTCAAGGTCGTCAAACTCGGGATGTTTCTCAAACAGTGCCATGAACTCATCGTCATCACACTCACGCTCTATCTCACTGCCATATTTCTGATAGAGCTTCTTTGCGTCAAAAATGAGCTTGGCAAGGTCTCTCAAACCCCAGTCGCGCATGATCTTGGCAAACGGATTGTTGAAGATGAAGCCGCCGTAGCCGTTGTAAATGAGCTGCACGAAGCCGCCGTCCATGACTTCCTCATGCAATATGTCATAAGCCAGCAGCGTGACCTGCGCCGTCGTAAGCCGTGCCATGGTCTCGCCCGTAAGCTCTCCGCCTATAGCCTCCTTGGTAGCGTCAACGAACACTCCGAGAAAGGCATCCATATCTTTTGACGCAGCCTCACGCAAGGCCGCATCCTTCACTATTACGTCTGTCATAATGTGCAAAGTTACTACAAATAGCTAAAATTCCCAAACAAGTTTGGTTTTTATGCGCTAAAATAAGTAACTTTGCATATACA
>CAMGFM010000122.1 GCA_946055365.1 uncultured Prevotella sp.
AAACCAGCTGAGCTAAACGCCCTTTTGCCTTAAATATTGCTTTCCAAGAGCATTGCTTGGTTCTTTAAAGCGAGTGCAAAGTTAGGCATTAAAATCGTTACCTCCAAATTTTATGATGACTTTTTTCAAAAAAAGTTCATTTTCCCCGTATTTTTGCCCTCTGACACCCCTTTTTTAGGTTTCAAAGCCCTGCTTGCGCCCTCCCGACACCACATTTTGCGTCTTCCAGCACAAACAAAGGCAAGCTGCGAGCCTGCAAGGACGACAGAGCCGTGACCTTGCAGGCCTGCAATCAGTGTAGTTTGCCTGTCATTCATTCAGATAATACTGCTCTATGGCGGCAGCATGTGACGTGAGATAGCCCTGCTTGTAGCCGCTGACCACGAGGTCGCGCGTGTCAGCACCCAAGATGAGGGCGCGATAGGCCGCCTCATAGCCGAAATCCTTGCTATAGGACTCTGGCGCGGTGCCGTCTTCGATTATCATGCGCGCCATCCGCTCATAGCAATTCTGGTCATACATGGTCGCTCCGCGCGCATAGAGGGCAAAAGCCTCAGCATAGTCTTGGTCAAAGCCATAGTAGCCATGCTCATAGATGTCGCCGAGGAAATACGCGCCGAGCGATTCGCCCGTCTGCCACACCTTGTTGAGGTCAGAGAGCAGGTTTTCGTTCATGAGTTTCTGGTTTTCCTCGTCAAGGTCGTCATATTCGTCGGCAGAAACGACAAACATCAAGCCCATGAAACAGCGCGTGTCGCCTGCATCCTCTGCCTGCTGCATCAGCTCCTCAAACCTGTCAGGGTCGTCCAACTGCCCCTCATCGTCAAAGCACACGAGCAACGCCAACTCATAATACGCGCTGTTCATGCCCTCGTCGGCGGCCTTAACATAATAGTCCTCCGCCTTTTCCCTGTCGCCTGTCTGCTCATAGCTAAAGGCTATCAGGGTGTAGAGATAGCCCATATAGGGCATTTCCTTGTCGGAGGAGAGGCACGCGCTGACGTATGACAGCAACACCTGCCGCGCCTTTTCGGGGTCTTTCTTCACCTCGTGGTTGCCGTATATCATGTCGTTGAGCTTCATGAACGCGGCACGGCGGCTTCCCTCTGCCATAGCCTTGTCAATCATGTCATGATAGGCCACGAGGTTTTTCTCACCAAACGCTCCTGCCGCCTCAAGCCACGCGAGACATGCGGAGGCATCGGCAATGCCTTTGTCGGCAGCGTCCTCGTAATACTTGACACACGTCTGCAGGGAGTCGTTGGCGAAAGGAAAGAAGTCGTGAAGCCTTGCATAGGCATACTGCATGTAGGAATTGCCAGCGTCGGCCATCTCCCTGACCTTGTCAATGTCCTCATAAACGTCCCTGATGCTGCTCCTAAAGGCGCAAATGCGCAGAAAGGCATCCCGACAGTCGACATCGTGGGCCACGTGAGGGGCGGCTTGCCAGAAGGCATCCCTGTACTTATATTGACGTATGAGCGACAACAACTGTTCTTTCATGATTTTTCTTTATTTAAGATGTGAAACAATAGAATGATAGATTTTGCAGGTAAACACCGACAAAGGCCTCATCAGCATTGTCGTGGCAGGGCAAAGGTAGTGATAAAATGTGAGTTATTTGGCAGTTTGTTTTGTTTTATGGCCAAAAATCCGTATTTTTGTGCGTTGATAACACGATTGCAGACTTTGCGGCAGGGCAGTGGCGCACACTCCAAGCCGTCATCCGAAGCCTGCCGGGACATAATGGCATAAATAAAAAATATGAAGATACTCACAGGATCTCAAATCAAGGAACTTGACAAATACACCATCGAGCATGAGCCGATAGCCTCCATAGATCTCATGGAACGCGCTGCACGGGCACTGACGCAGGCCATCACAGAAATCTGGACGCAGACTACACCGTTTGTAGTGTTCGCAGGACCGGGAAACAACGGCGGCGACGCACTCGCAGTGGCGAGGATGCTCGCAGAGAAAGGCTATGCCGTGGACGTTTTTCTGTTTAACACGCACGGACAGCTGTCGGAGGAGTGCGAACGCAACAGAGACAGGGTCGTAAATGAGGGCATCGTGCGCAGGTTTACGGAGATAACCACCAATTTTGACCCTCCCAAGCTCGCCCACCCCACTGTCGTGATAGACGGACTCTTCGGTTCGGGACTCAACAAGCCGCTCACGGGAGGCTTCGCGTCGCTGGTGAGATACATCAATCAGTCGCCTGTCAAGGTGGTAAGCATAGACATGCCGTCGGGACTCATGACTGAGGACAACACCAACAACACTCCCAACGCCATCATCAAGGCAGACCTCACGCTCACGCTGCAGATGAAGAAGCTCTGCATGTTCTTTGCCGACTGCCAACAGTTTCTCGGCAAGGTGAGGGTGCTGGACATAAAGCTCTCAAAGGCCTACATCGAAAACGTGCCTGCGGGCTATGCCACGATAAGCTCACGATATGTGAGACAGCAAATGCTGCAACGCGACGACTTCGCCAACAAAGGCACCATGGGCAGCGCGCTCATAATAGCAGGATCCTACGGCATGGCAGGGGCGGCGGTGCTTGCCACGAGGGCGTGCATGAGGAGCGGCGCGGGCAAAGTGACAGCTCTCACGCCACGATGCAACTACAACATCATGCAGGTGTCGGCCCCGGAGGCCATAACACGCCTCGACAGCGAGGACTACTACAGCGAGGCGGTGGCCACCGACGAGTTTGACGCAGTGGGCATTGGCCCCGGGCTCGGCAGAGAGGAGGGTTCGGCACTGGCTCTCATGTCGCAGCTGCAACAGACTACATGCCCCACGGTGCTGGATGCCGACGCGCTCAACATGCTTGGCTCTCACGGCACATGGATAAGCCAGCTGCCCGACAACGTAATCATGACCCCGCACCCCAAAGAGCTGGAACGTCTCGTCGGCAGCGCATGTCACAGCGACTATGAGCGGCTGTGCGCAGCCAAAGAATTGGCGGAGAACCTGCGGGCTTACATTATACTCAAGGGGCACTACTCTGCGCTGTGCCTGCCTGACGGCGACGTGATATTCAACACCACTGGCAACTCGGGCATGGCCACCGCAGGCAGCGGCGACGTGCTGACAGGGCTTGTCACAGGACTGCTCGCACGGGGCTATAGCCGCAAAAACGCATGCCTCACTGCCATGTACCTGCACGGAATGGCGGGCGACATAGCCGCACAGAAGAAAGGCAAGGAGTGTATGGTGGCAAGCGACATAATAGAAGCACTGCCGCAGGCTTTTGCAGAGCTTTATGACAAATAACATGTGGCGGAGGCATCATGCCTGAGCGCAGGCATGACACGCACGGGAGACACCTTGCGCAAGCCCATAATGCGGCATCAGGCTTTTGCTGGCAAAACATCTGGACACCATAACGCGACTAATAACCTTACAACGCACATCATGCAACATGCAGGCGAGACATTCACGGCCTGCCTAACCAAGACATTAAAAAAGACCTGTATGAAGAAGATTTTAACAGCAGTCATCGCCGCGCTGTCCATGGCGGCAAACGCTGCGGCCGCCGACAACGGAGGCTCACTGGGATATTTCCTTCCAAAGACCGCAATACGCATGTCGGTGCTTGTGGAGAAGACTCACACGACAAAGGGACAGCTGGCGGAGTATTCGGAACTCTATTTCAAGAAGCCCGGAGCCGTCGCCGAACAGACCGCCTACCGCATTGTGGGCGTGAGGTTCGCCTCTGTGGGAGTGGCAGACACGGCAAGACACTTTGAGGTGGCGATAGACAAGAAGCACAGCGTGTTCTCGGTGGACTGCAACAGCAACGGCGTGCTGCGAGCCATCAACACCAAGGCTCCGCGCAAGGCTGAGACGCTGCCTTTCAAGCCCTCGCCAGCAGTGACACCGCCCAACCCGCGCGACTTCATGAGCCAGGACATTCTCGCCGCCGCCAACCTGCCAAAGATGGCGCAGCTCGTGGCGCAGGAGATATATGACATACGCGACTCGCGCAACCAGCTGTCAAGGGGCGAGGCAGACTTTATGCCCAAGGACGGAGAGCAGCTGAGACTCATGTATGCCAACCTCGACAGGCAGGAGGCGGCACTCATGCAGCTGTTTAACGGCACTGTCACCACTGACACGACGGAGACGATAATCACGATCGTGCCGCAGAGGGGCGAGGAGAGGACTGTCGCCTTTCGCTTCTCCAAGCGTTTTGGACTCTCGGCGGCCGATGACTTCTCGGGAGAGCCCGTCTATCTGAACGTAAAGGACGACGGCATACTCACAGACATGCCTGACGGCGCGGACATAGCGAAGAAAGAAAAGGACACATTCCAGCTCGGCGTGTGCCTGCCGGGCAGGATAAGACTGGCACTGACCGACCATAGCGGCAACATAATGGCACAATATGAGACCGACGCCGCACAATATGGCAAGGTAGTGATGCTCAACGGAGGCCTGTTCGGGCGCAAATTTACGTCACAGCTGCTGATGGACGACACAACGGGCAGCGTGAAAGAGCTGAAAGTGGAGCCTCTGGAGTGAGAAGTGGCACACGGCTGTAGCGCAAAAGGCCGACCGCTAACGGAAGACGACATATTGACAAAACAAAAAGTGGCACTTTACTAACAACAAAGCGGCACTTTGACATAGAAAAAGTGGCACTCTGCAACAGCAAAGTGTCACTTTTTGAAATAGAAAAGAGGGTGTGCCGTCAACGACACACCCTCTTGCTGACACCCTAAAGGATGCCAATCGCCATGCGGAATGGATTATTCACCAAGGCTGATAGCCTCCTGCGGGCAAACGCTTGCGCATGTGCCACACTCTGTGCAGAGGTCAGGATTGATAGAATACTTGTCGCCCTCAGAGATAGCCTCAGACGGGCACTCACCGATACATGTTCCACATGCGATGCAATCGTCACTAATTACGTATGCCATAATGATTAAGAATTTAATTGTTATTTGTATATAAAATATGTCTTATGTATGATGCCAAAGATAGTGCAAGGCGAGCGAAATGGAGCTTGCTCCAATTTCCGAGCCGCAGCCTATCTTATGCAAAGATAGTGCAAGGCGAGTGAAATG
>CAMGFM010000123.1 GCA_946055365.1 uncultured Prevotella sp.
CTCTTTTGTGTTGCTAAAGTGCCACTTCACGATATTTGATGAGCCGCCTTGCAAGGTTTGATGAGCCGCCTTGCAAAATGGAATATTAACATTTTACATCGGTATAGAGAGTCTTTTCATAAAAAAATACCTACCTTTGCAGCCGATTTGTATTATCAAACCGTTTTAAAACAATTAATTTTTAACATGTACAGAAAAACTTTTGCAAGGCCAGAGGCTCTGCGTTTCAAGCGTTTCACACGCCGCAGCTTCGCCCTGTTCAACTGCATCGGCAAGGAGGTGATAGTGTGTACACTCAGCGTGTCGTCGCTCACCTACGCCAAGGCAGACGGCATCAGCGTCAAGCCGTTGCCCTCTGTCGTCGACACACTTGGACAAAAGGAGGTGGAGCTTGACGAGGTGCTTGTGACGGGGTCAAAAGCTCCGCTGACCGCATTGCAGTCAGCCAAAATCGTTTCTGTCATCACACGTGAGGACATTCATCGTGCGGAGGCGGAGACCATCAACGACATCTTGAAGTTGGCCACGGGCGTGGATGTCCGTCAGCGCGGTGGCTTTGGAGTTCAGACGGACATCTCCATCAATGGCGGCACGTTTGACCAGATTACCATTCTTCTCAATGGACTTGACATTTCAAGTCCGCAGACTGGCCACAACGCCGCTGACTTTCCCGTTTCTCTTTCTGACATTGAACGCATCGAAATTCTCGAGGGCGCGGCCGCACGTGTGTTTGGCAGCCAGGCTTTCAGCGGTGCTGTCAATATCGTGATGCGGCCCGACAGGCACAACAGCGTGAGGGCAAGCGTGGAGGCAGGCTCTTTTGGCACCTTTGGGGGCGACGCGGGCATCACGTGGCACACTTCGCCACACGCCGCCCACAAGCTCAGTGGAGGCTATACACAGAGTGACGGCGGCATAAGGCATGGAGACTTCAAGAAGAGGCGTGCCTATTACATGGGCAGCATGACTTCAAGGTGCGCCGACCTGCAATGGCAGGCGGGTCTTTGCTCACAAGACTATGGAGCGTCCACGTTCTATAGCTCGCGCTTTGACAACCAGTATGAGGCGACACGGCGTTTCATGGCGTCGGCAACGGCCGACATCAGGCCCTTTGCCGACCAGAGGCTCGTGCTGACACCCTCTCTCTTCTGGCACAAGGATGTAGACCACTATCAGCTGACACGCGGCATGACTGGCGCGGCTGCCGGCGAGAACTATCACCGCACTGACGTGTGCGGCATGTCGCTCACCGCCCATTCGTCGTGGGCTCTCGGCAAGACAGCCGTGGGCATGGACATGAGGAGCGAGCAAATATTGAGTACGGCTTATGGCGACGCACTGCCCGAAAACAAGTGGCAGGACATCTCTGGCACAGACCGCATGTATGACCACAAGGGCAAACGCACCAACACGAGTCTCTTTCTTGAGCATAATGTCATAGTCGGGGGACTGACAGTGTCGGCAGGCATCATGGCCAACTGCAATACGGGGCTTGACCGAAAGTTCAGATTCTATCCTGGAGTGGACATCAGCTACCGCCCCGACGAGCATTGGAAGATATATGCCTCATGGAACAAGTCGCTGCGTGTGCCTTCTTACACCGACCTTTACACCAGTAACGCGGCACAACAGGGCGACATAAATCTCAAACCTGAGAAAAACTCTATGTTCAAGTTGGGGGCGAGACTGCGCTACACTGGCTTTGAGACTACGCTCAGCTCCTTTTACAGCCACGGCACGGACATCATCGACTGGGTGTATGCCGAGGCAGACAGCAAAAAGTATCATGCCATGAACATAGGACGGCTCAACAACATGGGATGGTCTGCCGACATTGCGCTGCGGCCGCACGAGATGCTCGCCTCATGCCCCGTCACGAGAATAAAGGTGGGCTATGCTTTCATTCATCAGAACCATGATACCGACAGACCCGTCTTTGGCTCGCTCTACGCGCTGGAATATCTCAGGCACAAGGCCACCGTGAAGATAGACCATAGGATTTGGCGCAGTCTCAACGCGTCATGGACGGCGCGATGGCAGCAGCGCATGAACGGCTACAGCCCATATACAAAGCTCGATGTGAGGCTGGCATGGGATGCCGAAAGCTATTCGCTCTATCTCAAGGCCGACAATATCACTTGCCACAGATATTATGACGTGGGCAAGGTGCTGCAGCCGGGACTCTGGATAATGGCTGGAGGCAGCGTCAATATAAAGCTCTGAAAATAAAAGTCAAGGCTTTGACTCGGCAACAATGGCTTTGGCACATGGGGCATGGCTTCTGCAAAAAAATGTCAGTGTCATGCCCTTGGGTTTCATGGCATCGGCTGCATGACCGACCGTGACTTTTGCTGACAATATAGTGACATGAGGTCGCCAAAGTTGTGACATGAAGTCAGGACTTTGGCGACTTTTGTCATGACGTGCAGCCAGTGTCATGGCTTGTACATTATTATATATAGGTATAAAGGAGGTCTCCCGTCGGGTGTTACTTGCCTGTTGTAGTGCAGGTGACATCCCCGTGGAGACCTCCTTTATGCGATGTTCTGTTTGGCGCAGCCTTTTTTGCGGTCGGGCTTTTGGGGCTTTCATGCCCCCGTGGCGCACGAGGCTTGCCCCAAGTCGCCGAGTTCGGGATATTTCTGCCTCAATGCCTCATATCTGTCCATTGTTTTTTGCATAAAATCCTTGTATTCCTGCGACTCCGCATCAAACGGCCTGTGAGCGAGTGCGGCCTTTATGGGTTGCCACTCGCTGAGAAAGCGCATAGTATCTTCGCCGAAAAAGGTCTCGGAGAAACGCTCCCAGATGTATGTCACCGCCTGTTCGCTGGGGTGAAGCATGTCCTCACGATAGAAACGGTAGTCGCGCAGCTCGTCAAGCACTATCTCGTAGGCAGGAAAATAGTGGACGGTGCCTGCCATGCTCTTCATCACGCTATCAATGGCGAGCAGCAGGGTGCTTTTGGCCAGCGCGCTCTCGTGAAAGCCATACTTGGCATAGCGTATGGGGCTTACCGTCATTATCACTCTCACGTCGTTGCGCCTTGCCAAGAGCAGCCTCACGGCCTCTGACAGGCAGTCGGCACACTCGGCTATCGTAAGGTCGCGCTCCTCAAAGAGTCTCTGCGGACGCTTGCGGCAGTTGTCTACTATCTCACCCGTCTCCCTTAGCACATAGACATGGCTCGTGCCAAGAGTCATGACCACGGTCTTTGGCATGGCCACAGTCTCCATGCCTTCTCCACGCAGGTAGCGTTGCACGGTGTGGAGTATGCTTGCAGGATTGTACATGACACCGTAAGGATTGACCGTAGCCTTGAAACGGTCTGCGACAAACCTGCTGCCTATGTTCTCGGCGAAGCACGAGCCCACGAAGAGCATTTCCTCGCAGGGCTGTATGCTGAACGGGGCGCGCGGTATGTCCACTATGGTTCTGAATTTCATCTTTTCACTCTTTACCTTATTATATACGGGCGTGGCGTGTTGGCAGGACACGCGTCCAGACTATCGCAATGCGTGCTTTATATGTGTGAGGAGAAACCTGTTGCGATGGTCTTTTTTCTTGCTATAACGATACTTGCCGCCCGTTATCTCGTCTATCGTGAGCGTGCGGAACGTGTTGTCATAGACCTCTGTGGGCTAGCTGCCCACTACGAGACATTCGCCGTTGTCCTCATAGGCAAACGCTATGCGTCCCTTGCGGTCAAGCACCATCGAGGAGTAAGCCGAGCGTCTGTCGCTGACCTGATAGCGGGTCCATCCGCCCACAAAGCACTCGGGGCGTGCATAGTCGGCAGGCGAGGCAAGCACCTTCCAGTAGACGGAAACGTTGCAGCGGCGCACGTTGTTTATCTCGTTGGGATTGTCCTGTCCAAAGGGAGTAGATTGCAGGGCGAGGTATACGCAGTTGCCCTTGCTGTCTGTGGCTGGCACTATGAGTATCTCGCCGTTGGTGGCGTTGTTCTTGGTGGCTGTGCCGCCATCAAGCGATGTGGAGGCAGCCACTTCGCCCCATCTGCCAGACGCGTCTGCGGTGGCAGTGTACCTATATATATTGAAATACCTGCCGCCAAACATCCTGCAACTGAGCAGCACGTTGCCGTCGGGCAGCTCCTCGAGCTTTGCCTCGTCGCCCTTTGGCGCGGGCTGTGCGTCGGCACCGCCGAGCGGAAGCCAACTTTTGCCAAAGTCGTCGGAGTAAAGCACGAGACTGCCGCGGTTGGTTGTGATGGCAGAATAGATGCGATAGTAGTCGCCGTGCTTAATCATGGAACTCTGGCAGATGCGTCCGCTGGTGAAAAACAGGCGGTAGACGGGAGCCGAAGCCTTGCCTTCGCCGTCCTTTTGTGGCGGAAAGAGGTTGTAGATGTCGGCAGTCACCTCGCCACCATGCCATGTCTTGCCGTTGTCGTCGCTGTAATAACGTCCCACGCGCTGTGCTTGGCTCAGGTCGAGCGACATTGTGCCTGCCCCCTCGCTCACCTTCACGCCGCTCCTGCCGTAGCTGATCTCGCCAGAGGCGCACATCAGGAGCATCCTGCCGCTCTCGCGGTCGCACACCACGGCGGCATCGCCATGACCGCGGTCAAAGCCATGGTCGCCAAAGCCCCTCACGACAGTCTCTGCGTCACTCTGCCAAGACTTGCCGAGGTTGTTGCTCCTGCGCGCCAGTATGCTGATGTTGCCCTCAGAGCCTATATCGCCCCATGCGGTGGCGTCGGTCACCCCTGAACGGTCATCGCTGAAATAGATGAGTGTGTTGCCGTTTGCCACGATAGCGGGTATGCGATAGAAGACGTGGCTGGCAGTGTCGCTGTCGAAGATCACTTCTTGCGCCTTTGCGCCCCCGAAAGGTAGAGAGGCCATAGCGGCGAGCGCAAGGATGAATTTGGTTTTTCTTGTCATTGCTTTATAGTATTAGTTTTTTTTTAGTTATAGACATCACGCACGACGTAAGCCCGTGCTGTGCTGCGCCATGCCGTGACTGTTGCCTGCCGCGGCGTTGCGCACAGCACCATTTCGCATGTCATTAT
>CAMGFM010000124.1 GCA_946055365.1 uncultured Prevotella sp.
CTTCTGCAAAGAGCCGTATATTCCACTTCTGTCCATGCCAAAGAGGCTGCTTCTGTAGTTGTAGTTGTCATCTCTTAGTCTTGTTATGTTCTTTTACATGCGCCTTTTCTCGCCACGGCACGATGTCCTGCGCTGTCTCTGCATTGCATGTTGTGGCATGACGAAAAGGCTGAGTTATCCTTGTGAATTTTATATAGCGTCTTTCTCCACCCTGCCGCGCCCTATCATGTGGGCAAAGGGCGTAAGGGGGTGCAAAATTAATGAATTTTTGCGACATCTGTTTATGCAATGACGGTTTTTGCGTGCATCTCCTGCAATTCTTGACATTCATTTGCCCGCACCTCACAGGCGCATAAAAGACACACAAAGGCGGCCCGCCGTCATGGTAAAGCCATGCTGCGGACCGCCTTTTTTATGCCTTTTATGATATTAAAAGACGGGGTCTGTTGATTATCCACACATTTATATGACCCTCATCTTACTTCTGTCCTACATTAGAGAACGAGTATGGAGCATCGGCAGCGTCAGTGCCGCGTGAGGTACTGGGCTTGTCGCTCATCACAAAGTGCAGGTCTGCGCCCTTCATGAGGTCTTCGTGTCTGAGGAAAGTCTTGCCATAGGGAGTGCCGTTGACGCTTAGCTGGTTCACATAGCAGTTGTCCGACACGTTGCCGCTGGCCTTGATGCTCAGTTTTTTGCCATTCTCGAGACTCACGGTCATATCCTCAAAGAGCGGAGTGCCAAGCACATACTCTCCAGAGCCGGGACACACGGGGTAGAAGCCAAGAGCCGAGAACACATACCATGCTGAGGTCTGCCCGTTGTCCTCGTCGCCGCAATAGCCGTCAGGATTGGCGTTGTACATGCGGTCCATGACCTCACGAATCCAGTATTGAGCCTTCCAGGGTTGGCCCGAGTAGTTGTAGAGATATATCATGTGCTGAATGGGCTGGTTGCCGTGTGCATAGTTGCCCATGTTCATGATCTGCATCTCGCGTATCTCGTGTATCACACTGCCGTAATAGCTGTCGTCAAACAATGGCGGCACGTTAAACACGGAGTCAAGCATCTGGTTGAACACGTCCTTGCCGCCCATGAGATCGATGAGTCCCTGCGGGTCATGGAACACCGACCAAGTGTAGTGCCATGCGTTGCCCTCGGTGAATGCGTCTCCCCACTTGAGCGGACTGAACGGGGCCTGGAAGCTGCCGTCCTTCATGCGTCCGCGCATGAGCTTGCTCTCCTTGTCAAAGACATTGCGATAGTTGAGGGCGCGCTTGCGATAAGGCTCAATCTCCTTCTTTGGCTTGCCGAGAGCCTTGCCCAGCTCATAGATGCACCAGTCGTCATAGGCATATTCGAGCGTGCGTGCCACGTTCTCGTTTATATCCACGTCATAAGGCACATATCCGAGCTTGTTATAGTATTCCCATCCGCGCCTGCCCGACGACTTCACCGTGGGGTGCATGGCGTTTGCGCCGTGCTTCACGGCCTCCCAGAGGGTCTCGATGTCATAGTTGCGCAGGCCCTTGAGCCAAGCGTCTGCCACGATAGACGCAGAGTTGTTGCCCACCATGCACTCTCTGTGTCCCGGCGATGCCCATTCGGGCAGGAAACCGCTCTCCTTGTAGGCGTTGACCAGGCCTTCCTGCATCTTCTCGTTCATAGACGGATAGACAAGGTTGAGGAACGGGAAGAGACAACGGAACGTATCCCAGAAGCCAGTGTCGGTGAACATATAGCCGGGCAGCACTTTGCCGTTGTAGGGGCTGTAGTGCATGACGTTGCCCTCAACGTCAATCTCGTAGAAGCTGCGCGGGAAAAGCACGGAGCGGTAGAGACAAGAGTAGAATGTGCGCAGGCGGTCGAGGTCGTCGCTCTTTACCTGTATCTTGCCCAGCACATCGTTCCATGTCTTGCGTCCGCGCGCCTTTATCTGCTCAAAGCTGTCATTGCCAAGCTCCTTGAGGTTCTGCTCGGCCTGCTCTATGGAGATAAACGACGACGCTATGCGCACGTTGATCTGCTCTCCCCTGCGCGTCTTGAAGCCCACGATGCCTCCGGCGTGGTTGCAGTTGGCCTCGTTGTTGCCCTCCTTGATGGTGCCGTCGTGTACTGTGGCGGTGTAGGTGAACGGTTTGTCAAACACCATGACAAAGTAGTTCAGGAAATTGTCTGGCACGCCACCCGAGTTCTTGCGTGTTATGCCCACCACCATGTTCTTTTCGGGATAGACTTTCACATAGCTGCGGTCGTCAAAAGCGTCTATCACAACATAGGAGTCGCTCTCGGGGAAAGTGAAGCGCATGATGGCGGCACGCTCCGTGGGCGCAATCTCGGTGACAACGTCATAGTCGGCGAGATAAGTCCTATAATAATAAGGTGTAGCCACCTCTGCCTTGTGAGAGAACCACGACGCGCGCTTGTCCTCGTCAAACACGGGAGAGCCTGTCTCGGGCATTATCGAGAACTGACCGTAGTCGTTGATCCACGGACTCGGCTGATGGGTCTGCTTGAAGCCGCGCACCTTGTCGGCAGTATAGACATAGGCCCAGCCGTCACCCATCTTGCCAGTCTGCGGAGTCCAGAAATTCATGCCCCACGGCATACACACGGCAGGATAAGTGTTGCCCGTAGAGAGCGAGTGCTTGGACTGAGAGCCTACGAGTGTGCTGACATAGTCGACAGGCTCCATAATCTTCGCCCATGAAGCCACCGTCAGCAAGGCAAAGAATAGTGTGAAAAGTTGTCTTTTGTTCATTTTGACTTTGGTTTTTATGGTTTTTTGTTATGGTAAAGCGTTACATGTGCATCGGGAACGGTCCACGCATGTCAGGCAACGGCACATGTGCGTGTGCCAGCAAGCCCCCTTTATTACATGGCTCATGTGCGTGACACGTAGTAAAGCAGCTTGTAGATGTTATACACAAGCACACTGGGACGGCTGCCCACAAGGCTGGAGCGCATGGCTGCGCCCGCCACTCCAAAGGCGAGGCGCATGAGCCACAGCACATGCAGCTTGCGCAGGCGCGACTCACATTGCAGCAGCCGTGAATAGCCTTGCAGGCTGCTGGCAAACTCGCGCAGTGTGTGGCACGCCTCCTCTGTCTTGTCCATATACACGTCATTAGGCTCGTAGTCGTCGAGCAGTATGGGGTTGTCAATGTGTACTATCTCGTGGCCATGCTCCACAAGCGACTTGCCGAACAGCACGTCCTCATAGCCATAGCGGCGAAACGCCTCGTCAAACGGCACTGCCAAGGCTATGGCCCTTGACACGAGAAAGTTGGTGGTGCGGAAGTCACGTCCTCCTACGCGCCTTGAGCCTCCCACGGAGTGCGCCTGCTCACAAGACTTCTCATAACGGTAGCGCAGGTTGCCTCGCCATGCCTCGGGGCTGCCGCCTATCTGCACGCCTCCCACGACCACGTCGCCAGAGGAGCGGGCATAGGACTCCACAAAGTCGGGCCGTGACACCTGCAAGTCGCCGTCTATGAACACCAGCCACTCACACCGTGCCTCCCGTGCAAGCACATTGCGTATGGCAGAACGCCCCACGTTATGCTCTCTCACGAGATAGCGCACATGGCACAGAGACTCTATCCTGCGGTTGCGCGCCACAAAGGAGCGGTCAGGTGAGCAGTCGTCTGCCACAATTATCTCATAGCAGAACCCCAGTCTGCTCCTCAGCCGCTCACACTGCCTGTGCAGCTCGCCCACGAGGGCATGGCACTCACAGTTGTAGGTGGGCAGCAGAAAGGAAATGGAGCTTTTCACCTCTTCTTGTCCTTTGTGCCTGCAAAGGCGGAGTAAACGGGCAGACCGCGCCAGCACTGCGGCCTCTGCAAACCGAATATCTCGGCTATGGTGGCAGCCGTGTCATATTGTATCACGGTGTCGGTGATGACCATGCCGTGCCTTATGCCACTGCCGCAAATGACAAACGGCACTTCCATCTCCATGAGTGTCTGTCCGCCATGTGAGCGTCCTATGCCGCCATGGTCTGACGTGACAATGATGACAGTGTCGTCATACATGCCACAGTCCTTTAGCGTCTGTATGATAGTGCCTATCTGGCGGTCGATGTCGGCGAGGTTGTCATAATAGGCAGGCGTGTCATGCCCCACGGCGTGTCCCGTGTGGTCTATCTGGTCCCAGCACACGGCAAGGAAGGCAGGCTTTTTGTCCTTGATATAGCTCACCGCCATGCGCGTGAGCTGCTCAGGGTCTTTCTCATAGTCGCGCGCCACGTCGACATAGTCTATCGCCAGCGAGTCAACAAGATACTTTATGCCGTCCCACTCCATTATGCAGCCCGTCTCGGCGGCAGGCATCTGCTCGCGCATGATAGAATAGATGGTGGGATAGATGTTGTGGTCGTTGACAAATGCCGACGGTATCTCTGGCACGCGCGACCCCCAATTGGTGTAGCCGTGCATTTCGGTGGGCGCACCGTTGAACATGGATGCCCAGTTGATGGCCGACTCCGATTTCAGCACGCTTCGCTTCTTGAGCGTGTATGCACCATTGTCCATGAGACTGCGTATGTTGGGGATGTCGTGGGCCTTTGGCACGCTGTATGCGCCCCATCCGTCAATGCCAAGCAGGATGACGTGCTTTGCGGCAGCGGAGACCTTGCACACAGACATGGCAAGGACGAGAGCCAAGAGTGTGATGAGCTTCATGTTTTTCATTGTTCTGTCGGGTTTTTAGGTTTAACGTATTTTTTAGGGTATATGCAGAAATGTCTTTTTGCGGCTGTAGCCAAGACAAGAGTGTGGCGGCAGTGTCAGAGACAAGCGACACGCCCAAGGCTGTGCGACACTCACGCATTTGCAAAGTGGCACTTTGGCACATGCAGAGTGGCACTTTTGCGGCACAGAGCGGCACTTTAGCACATGAAAAGCGGCACTTTAGCCACACGGGGTGTCATCTTGTGACTATGCCTGATTTTACTTCACACTTTTTTTGCACTTTTACTGAATATGTT
>CAMGFM010000125.1 GCA_946055365.1 uncultured Prevotella sp.
TTATAGAACAATCTTAAAAGGTGAGACATGGCAGCAAAGGTAGTGTTTATAGTCAACTGCATCACCCAGAAGCGTTGCATGAAGAGAGTGCACGAGTTCGTGGACAATGGATATGAAGTGGAGGTCTATGGCTTCACGCGCAGTGGCGAGGACTTCTTCGTGAGCGACCGCATGACTTATGAGGTGATAGGCTGCATAGCCCCGACGATGAGCTACGCCCGGCGTTTGCTTTATGTGGCACGTGCCGTAAGGCAAGTGTTTCGCAGGCATCGCGGTAAGGACGTGCTGTATTATGTGTTCAGCCTTGACATGGCCCTCTCGTCATACGCATGGCTCAGGAAAGTGCGATATGTCTATGAGGAGTCAGACCTCATGCACACCTATGTGGGCAATGCCGTGGCGAGAGACTTGCTCGAGCGCATGGACAGGCACATCATAGGCAGGTCACTGCTCACGGTGCTAACCTCCGAGGGGTTTGCACAGTATCATTGGGGAGGCACGATGCCAGACAACGTGCATGTCATCACCAACCGTCTTGACAGGGATATACTGCAATATGAATGTCGCCAGAAGCCCATGCCCGACATATCAAGGCTCAGGATAGGCTTTGTGGGCATAGTGAGGAGTGAGGCGGTGATGAGGTTGGCAGAGACGTTGCTCAATGACCTGCCAGGATGTGAGGTGCATTTCTATGGCAAGGTGTTGCAGATCTTTGATTCGGAGTGCAGGCAGCTTGCGCGGCACGAGAGATGCCGTTTTCACGGCAAGTACAGCAATCCTGCCGACCTCCCCGACATATATGCCGGCATGGACGTGCTGCTCTCCGCATACGACGCGCGGTCGGTGAACGTGAGATACGCTGACCCCAACAAGCTCTATGAGTCCATATATTTCGAAACGCCCATAATAGTGTCGTCAGGCACGTTTCTCGCTGCGCAGGTGGAGAGGTTGGGTGTGGGGCGTGCCGTTGACGTGAATGACAACAGCAGCGTGCGTGGACTGATGAGGTGGCTGACAGACGGAAGCATGGAGTCTGTCATAAGCCACATCAAGGGCATGGACAAAATGATGGCTGTGAATATAAACGACGCATTTTTTAAAAAGCTCAAGTCAAGATATGGCATATAGATACAGACACCTCAACAATAGCGACATACCGTGGACAGAGATAGAACAGTGTCACGACAGCACAGTGTTCAAGACCAGGGCATGGAGCAGGTTTCTGCAAGACTCCCTGCACGTCAGTCCTTATATCATAGAGATAGCACATGATGATGGCGAGGTGGCGGGATGGTTTTATGCGCAGCTCATTACAAGGATGGGCATAAAGGTGCTGGCAAGCCCGTTTGAGGGATGGACCACAAGCTATCAGGGACTGTGCATGAGGCGCAGGGTGTCTGTGGAGGAGCGAATGGAGATATACAGAGGCCTGTTTGACCATTGCCTGTCAACATCAGTGTGCCACATGGTGCAGGTGAGCGACTGGCAGCTGCCTGAGTCATTGCCCGACACTTTCACTGTTTCTTCACGTGTCTGTGGAGACGTGTGCGGCGGCACCAGCGGCGGCGTGCGGGGCAGATTTGGCGTGGTGGTCGAGAACTGTCGCAGCATATATCTCGACATAACACCCGACGAAGACCGTTTGCTGAGGAGTTTCAGGCAGAAGTCTGCCCGTTATTCCATCAGCAAGGCGACAAGGCTGGGAGTGACAGTGAGGGAGGCGCAAGACATGCACGCCTTTGCCAAGGCTTACTATGCGCAGCTGAGAGATGTCTTTGACCGCCAGAATCTCGTGCCGCCCTATGACGAGAGTCGTGTGAGCAAGATGCTGGAGGCATTGCACTGCACGGGCATGGCGGTTGCGCTCGAGGCCCTGCATCCACAGACAGGCGAGAGTATGGCCACGATAATATTCATACACCACAACGGGCTTGCCTTTTATTGGGGAGCCGCCAGCTGGCGACAATACCACGCCTACTGCCCCAATGAACTGCTCTTCTTTGAGGCTGTCAAACGCCTGAAGCAAAGAGGGGTCACCACGATAGAGATGGAGGGCATAAGAAAGTATAAGGAGAAGTATAACCCCACGGTCTACAGCAAGCCCAAGCTCATGGCTGCCAGACACACCGTGACGATAAGGCTCAAGACTATGGCAAAGCGGGCTTATTATGCTGCGCGTAGATGTCATGCCAAATTAAAAGGTCTATGGAAGTAGAAAAGAAAAGTGCAGGCCGAGCGGAGAGCAAGGACCGCATGAGACGTTTCGGGGCGCAGGCCGATTTGTGTGAAGCAGGCTCTCCAGCCCTTGACGGGCGGCATGGCTCAGTCGAGACAGTGCTGATGTATCACGATGTCTTGGGCAACGGCTGCATGACATCGGGCTTTCAGAAGCCGGGCGCATTGCAATACACTCTCGGCATGGAGGCCTTTGAGAGGCAGGTAGAGAGCCTTGCCGGTGTGGACAATGTGCTGTTCACCTTTGACGACGGGGGCTGTGGGGCATACGAGGTAATAGCCCCGGTGCTGGAACGGCATGGCCGAAGAGGCGTGTTTTTCGTTCCTACGGCCTATATAGGCCACAAATGCTTTCTGACGGAGGATCAGATAAGGCAGCTCGACCGCAGGGGGCATGTCATAGGGTCGCACTCTCACACGCATCCCGCCATCATCTCGCGCATGGACAGGGCAGAGTGTCTTGAGGAATGGACACGCTCGAGGCGGGTGCTTGAGGCTATCGTGGGGCATGAGGTGAATGTGGCATCCGTGCCGGGCGGTGCCGTGTCGCCCATGGTGATAGAGACAATGGCAGAGGCGGGCTACACACATATATATACGAGCGAGCCTACTACAACTGTAAGGATTAGGGCAGGCGCAGCCGTTTGTGGCAGATACTCCGTGAGCCGCACGCTGCGGACGGACAGCCTGTCGGCGATGGTGGGCAGCAAGGCAAGGCGCAGGATGATATACTGCCGCTACATGATGCTGTGCATAATAAAGAAGATGCTGGGCGCAAGATACAACAGCGTGAAGCAGACATGTCTGAGAATGATGACAAGAACAAATAAAAATGACGCACACACGGTGAAAAGTCCACGTGCGGACTTGGATATATCTGGGTTGTGCCGATGCAAGGACACACCGTTTACGGTCTCGATGTCGGTCTATGGCAAGGACAATCCCGCACATTTCAAGCAGGCCATGAGAAGCGTGTATGCCCAGACGGCAGTGCCAGATGAGATAGTGCTTGTCGTGGACGGGCCGATAGGCGGCGAGCTGTCGGCGGCCGTGCATGAGATGCAGGCAGAGATGGGCGACAGGCTCACGGTGGTATGTCTCAAGGAAAATCTGGGACACGCCAAGGCACGCCAGGCAGGTCTCGAGAAGTCGTCAAATGAACTCGTGGCATTGATGGATGCCGATGACATCTCCGTGGGTGACAGGTTTGCCCGACAGCTTGCCGTCTTTGAGTCTCGTCCCGATGTGACGGTCGTGGGTGGACTCATACGCGAGTTTGAGGGAGAGCCGTCAAATGTGACAGGCATACGCGCCGTGCCGCAGGAAGACTGTGACATCAAGGAGTGCATGAAACGGAAATCGCCCGTAAATCTCGTCACGGCGATGATGCGCAAGAGCCATGTGATGGCAGTGGGTGGATTTGTCGACTGGTATTGCGAGGAAGACTATAACCTCTGGATAAGGCTCGCCCTTGACGGACGCAAGTTTCACAACATACAGAGCGCGCTTGTCGATGTGCGTGTCGGCAACGGCATGTATGGCAGGCGTGGCGGCTGGAGATATTTTGTGAGCGAGATGCGCATACAGAGGCTTATGTATGACAACAACATCATCTCCCTGCCGCTCTTTGCCTACAATGCCGCCATACGCATGGTCGTGCAGCTGCTCATGCCCGTGTGGCTAAGGGCCATAGTCTTTCGTGTGTTTGCAAGACAGGCGCATGACAATGGGGCATAGGCTGAGACATGCGGTACGGTGGGAGGAGTAAGGCTCGCCAAAAGTCGTGCCTGAGGTGCTGCTCGTGTCATGACAAAGACGGTAATAAGCGAATGTCTTTGGACCGTGAGACGGTATCATCTTTAGCAATATGGCAACCCCGCTGGCAATATAATGACATTAAAAAAACAACTACACACGGCCTATGTTTTACTACAGCAAATGGCACAGACTTTGCAGCACTATCTCTCGCTGCCGACTGACAGCATGTACCGCCAGTGAGTCGCTGGCACTTGCAGACGACAGGCATTTTATAGTGCTGAAGCACGATGTGGAGGCAGACGTGCCAAAGGCCCACCACATGGCCATGATAGAGCATGCCCACGGCATAAGAGGCTCTTACTATGTGCAGGCATGCCTGTTGCAAGATCCGCACAACGTGGCCCTGCTCAAGGCAATGACGGGGTGGGGACATGAGGTGTCCTATCATTATGATGTGCTTGACGCTAACAACGGCGACTATGCACGGGCGGAGCGTGACTTTGACAGAAACCTTGACATGTTCGCACGACATGGATTTGTGTTTCGCACCGTATGCCAGCACGGCAACCCCGTCAAGCGGAGGGTTGGCTACACGTCAAACCGTGACTTCTTCAGACATCCGGACATACGCCAGAGACACCCCGGGCTCGTTGACATGGTGGTTGACTACAGCCGCCACGTACACGACAGCTATTTCTACATAAGCGATGCCGGCTACCGTTGGAGCTTAATAGCCGATCCCGAGAACAACGACATACGGCACGTGCATGCCGACGTGACGCTTGACGGTTTTGACGCATTGCTCAGCATGATGCAGGGTGGGGGCTGCTCGCTTGTGATAAGCACCCACCCGCACCGATGGTGCGGCAGCGCATGGCAGGCTGCCATGCGCGTGGCGGCGTTCAGGACATTGAGAGGCGCGGCGCGCATGGCAGGCAAGGTGCCGCTGCTACACACCC
>CAMGFM010000126.1 GCA_946055365.1 uncultured Prevotella sp.
ATATAGACCCCTCGGGCAACAAGCAGGCACGTGAAATAAAACGCATGACGCAGCCTTATTCGGTAGATTGAGCCTCGGCACAAGCGGTATGCGTCTACATCAAAAAGATAAAAACACTACGGATGAAACGATTGTTTGACATAACGGCAAGCGCATTAGGACTCTTGTTGCTCAGTCCGCTATTTATTGTGGTGGCTATATGGATAAAGCTCGACTCAGAGGGTCCAGTCTTCTATCGCCAGCTGCGTGTGGGCCGCCACAACAAGGATTTCCGCATCTATAAGTTCCGCTCCATGCGCATCGGAGCTGACCGTGGCTCGCTTGTCACCGTTGGCGGCCATGACCCGAGAGTCACAAAGTCGGGCTATATAATAAGAAAATACAAGATAGACGAGTTGCCGCAGCTCATCAACGTGCTGCTTGGCGACATGAGCATCGTGGGTCCGAGACCCGAGGTGCGCCATTATGTCAACTATTGGAAGCCCTCACAGATGCGCGTGCTTGACGTGAGGCCCGGCATCACCGATCCTGCGAGCATCAGATACCGCAACGAGAACGAGCTTCTGGCCGAGGCGCAAGACCCCGAGGACTATTACATCAACGTCATTATGCAGGACAAGATAAGGCTCTACCTCGAATATGTCGACAACGTGTCGTTCTGCTATGACATCAAACTCATATTCCAAACATTCAAAGCCATAATCACCCGATAAGACATGGACAGAAAACCGCGAAAAATACCATTCTCACCTCCCGATGTGACGGAGGCCGAGGCCAATGAGGTGCGCGACGCCATACTCAGCGGCTGGATCACTACTGGTCCGCGCACCAAGGAACTCGAAAGGCGGCTCTCTACATTCTGCAACACGCACAAGACCGTGTGCCTTAATTCCGCCACTGCCGCCCTCGAGATGGCGTTGCGCCTGCTCGGCATAGGTCCCGGCGACGAGGTTATCGTGCCTGCCTACACCTATACCGCCACTGCCTCCGTCATCAGTCACGTGGGAGCCACCATAGTGATGGTAGACAGTCAGAGTGACAGCGTGGAAATGGACTACGAACAGCTCGCCGCTGCCATTACCGAGCGCACCAAGGCCATCATGCCTGTGGACCTCGCAGGCATCTGCGCCGACATAGACAAGGTCGTAGAGGTGATTACGCGCCCTGACATAGCCGCCCTCTTTAGACCTGCCAACGACTTGCAGCGGCTCATTGGCCGTGTGGCAGTGTGCTGCGACTGCGCCCACTCTCTGGGAGCCACACTACACGGGCGCAAGGCAGGCGAGATAGCCGACTTCTCGTCGTTCAGCTTTCATGCCGTCAAGAACCTCACCACCGCCGAGGGCGGCGCGCTCACATGGCACTTGCCATTTGGCGGCGACATAGTGGGCATCGGGCAGCGTTGCTGCGGCATAGACGTGCCGCAAGTGGAGGGAGAGACATGGGACGAACTCATATATAGGCTCTGCCAGCTCCTCAGTCTGCACGGACAAAACAAGGACGCGCTCGCCAAGACAAGGCTCGGCGCATGGGAATATGACATCATAGGCCCGTGGTATAAGTGCAACATGACCGACATCATGGCCTCCATAGGTCTCGTGCAGCTCTCGCGCTATCCCGACATGCTCGCCAAGCGACAGCAATATGTGGCATATATGGACAGCATGATAGACCGCATCAACAGTAGCCTGCCACAGCACCGCCAGATAGCACGCCTGTGCCACAGCTCCGCCATTCACAGTTCCTCACACCACCTTTACATCATACGTCTGCAAGGACTCACGCGCGAGGAGGCCAACAACGTCATCGTGCAGATGGCAGAGCGAGGCGTGGCTACCAACGTTCACTACAAGCCGTTGCCCATGATGACTGCCTACAAGTCTCTCGGATTTGACATCAGCGACTATCCCAATGCCTACAGGCTTTATGAGAACGCCGTCACACTGCCTCTCAACACACGCATGACCATGGACGACGTGGCTTATGTGATGGACTGCCTTGCCGACGTGGTGCTTGGCACGGCACAAGACCTTTAGGACGATAGCCAAAGGCGGCTGTCGCCGGCACCCGTCCACATGCAGGCACAGACAAAGCGGCACTTTGCCTGAACGAAAGCGTCACTTTGCCTAACGGAAAGTGGCACTCTGCGACAACAAAACGGCACTTTGCCTGATGGCTTGTGCCACTCTCGCCATGACAAGGCGGCACATCCCCTTACATGCGAGAGCCTGCGCCAGACGCAAAGCACCCCATGCGCACATGCGCAACAAGCAACAAAACAAGATGACAATGAACGACAATCAAGACAAGTCCCACGACACCCGGGCCACGGCCGCTGCTGACCATGCCATGTCACGGCGAGGCGGCGTGAAACCAATGTTCACGGCCAAGCTCGCTGGCTGGTATTTCAGCCGCAAGTCCTTGCCCTACTGGTGTGTCTTCACTCTCGACTGCGCCACGGTGATGCTCTCCTACCTCTTTGTCTATCAACAGATGAACAGCGGTGTGGAGACACTCAACGTGTTTTGGCATTTGTGCAGCATGCTGGGCGTGTTTGTCCTGCTCCATGCGCTTGGTTTCAAGCTCTTTCACACATACGACGGCATACTGCGTTACTCTTCCTTTGTCGATTTGCAGCGTGTGGGCTATGCCGTGGTGTTCGGCGCGACACTCACCTACGCCATACACTTTCCCCTGATGCAATATGACTATTTTCGCATGGTCTATATCAGCGGTTATGACATCATGCTCGCCTCCCTGCTTGCCATGTTGCTCATGTGGGCATTGAGAGTGCTTGTCAAGACAGTGTATGATGTGTCCATAGACAACATCAACGCCAAGTCCACCTACGTATATGGGCTTATGGAAGAGTCGATGGGCCTTGCCAAACAGCTGCGCAACGACAAGCGACTCAACATGCGCCTTGACGGATTTGTGGCAGACACGCCCACGGTGACCCACAGGCGGCTGATGGGAGTGAGGGTGTGGCCCTATGACGACCGTCTCATGCACGTGCTGGAGAGCCATGGCGTGGAGTGTCTGCTCGTGTCGCGCGGCATAATGCACGCTTTCCGCAAGAACAAGGACTTTCAAGACCGTCTCATCTCAGTAGGCATAAAGATAGTTGTGCAGAACACCGCCGAGGAGTGGGACCCCACACATGCCACTCCCCACTTGCGCGAGGTGAGCATCTGCGATCTGCTGCCGCGTGACGAGATACAAGTCGACCTCGACCACATCGCCGCCACCCTGCGTGGAAAGAGCGTCCTCGTGACAGGCTCGGCAGGCAGCATAGGCAGCGAGATTGTGAGGCAGGTGTGCGCCTTCGCGCCCTCCAGCATGATACTCATAGACAGTGCGGAGACCCCCCAGCACGACATGCGGCTCATGATGGCGAGACATTTTCCGCACATCAAGGCGGAGACCATCGTCACCAGCATCTGTAGCCGCACACGCATGGAACATATCTTTGCCAAATACCGTCCCGATTATGTCTTTCACGCCGCCGCCTACAAGCACGTGCCGATGATGGAGGACAACCCCTGCGAGAGCATCTACAACAACGTTTGCGGCACGCGCAACGTGGCAGACATGGCGGTGAAGTATGGCACGCGCAAGTTTGTCATGATTTCCACCGACAAGGCCGTCAACCCCACCAATGTCATGGGATGCTCCAAGCGAATATGCGAGATATACGTTCAGAGTCTCAACAACGCCATACGCGATGGCAAGGTGCAGGGCGTGACACAGTTTGTGACCACACGCTTTGGCAACGTTCTCGGCTCCAATGGCTCTGTCATTCCACTTTTCAAGCGGCAGATAAGGGCAGGAGGGCCCGTCACCGTCACACACCCTGACATTATACGCTACTTCATGCTCATTCCCGAGGCCTGCAAACTCGTGCTTGAGGCAGGAGCAAAGGGCAACGGAGGCGAGATATTTGTCTTTGACATGGGCGAGCCGGTGAAGATAGCCGACCTCGCAAGGCGCATGATAAGGCTCAGCGGAGCGGAGGGCGTGGAGATAAAGTTCACCGGGCTGCGCCCGGGAGAGAAACTCTATGAGGAGGTGTTGGGCGCGCAGGAGCACACCAAGCCCTCTTTCCACGACAAGATAAGGATAGCCGACGTGCGCGAGTATGACTATGCCGCCGTGCAGACGATGATAGACGAGCTTATAGACGTGGGCTCGCAATATGACGACATGGCAGTGGTGAGGAAAATGAAGGAGATTGTGCCTGAATACAAGAGCAACAACTCTGTCTATGAGGTGCTTGACCGCAAATAGAGGCGCGACATGCAAGGCGTGACGTGCGGCGGTGGCATGTGCGGACGGCGGCGCAAGGCGGCTGCTGTGCGTTTTTTCCCCTCTGAAAAGTCGGCGCAAATACTTTGAATGACTTGATACGGATTTACTTTTACTTCTACAAGGTCAATCCCGAGGAGTTCATAAGCAAGGTGTCGAGGCTCATCATGGAGCAGAAAGCCACAATCATTGTCGACCATATCAGCTACAATCAGGTGGATGGCGAATATTCCAGCGACATCTTCACTCAGGAGAAGCACACCACAATGGACAAGGCCTACGAGGGCAAGAAGAGCATCGTTGACTATGATCCTGCATGTTGTTTGCAAAAGTGGCTCTTTTCTGCACGAAAAGTGGCACCTTCCTGTCGCGAAGAGCCACTTTACAAGCAGTCAAGAGCCACTTTTGCATTATGCACGCTGAGAACATGATGTGGGGATTGGTCTCGATTTTCAGATTTGCTTAGACACAAAAGCAAAAGTTTCATCGGGGAGCTATAAAATTTTCACTCTTTCCTTACCTCGTATCGTTTTTATGTTATACCTTTGCATAATACAGGCTGCACCTCGGCAATCGAAACAAGTTTCATTGCTCTCGG
>CAMGFM010000127.1 GCA_946055365.1 uncultured Prevotella sp.
ACTGTTTTTTACTTACAAGAGGACGCACATATTATATAGGTATATGCACTATATATATAATAGGTGTGAGCCACGGGTTATTTAGGCGTGAGCCACGAGTGGCATAGTAGTGAGCATTGCACCTTACGGATGTGTGCCATTGGTCATGCTCACACGCCTAAGAGACGGCCTTTTAACGCATGTCGCGCGGCGCGGCATGAACGTAGACACCCCGAGGGGACACCCTTGAGCCTTTTAGGGCGCAGGGGTTCTAAGACTACGTGGCATGTGTGGCTCTGCTGAAAGGCTTTGCAGAAAAGCCTCCGCCTCGGCGAGAGTGTCAGCCTTGCCCACGTCCATGAGCCTGAGGTCGCTCTTGAGCCAGCCGCGTATGTCGGCGGAGGCGCAGGAGCTGAGGTAGAAGTCGATGATGGGGAACACGTCGGGCATGGAGGCGGTCATAGCCAGGAGCCTCTGCGACATCACGTGTATGCCTGCAAAGGCATATCGGCGGCATCTTGACACGTCGAGCCGCTCAAAGGGCGTGCGCACCTCTCCCGTCTTGACATTGGTCCAACCCACAAGCCTCATGCTGTCGTCGAAGAGGAGGTAGCGCGTGGTGACCCTCTCGCTCACCAGCAGCAGCGCGTCGGGCGCGGCGTTGCCGTCACCGCCCTTGGCGGCGTCATAAAAGGCGCGCAGGTCCACGTCGCTGAGTATGTCTACATTGTGAACAAGCACCGGGCATGTGCTGTCAAAGAGCGGCAGGGCATGCCTTATGCCGCCCCCGGTGTCGAGGAGGCGCGCGCTCTCGTCGGAAACACGTATGTCAAGACCGAAACAGGCGTTGTCGGCAAGGTAGCCTGTTATCTGCGAGGCGAAATGATGCACGTTGACGACAATGCGGCTGCACCCCGCGGCGGCAAGCCTGTCAATGACATGCTTGAGCAACGGCTGTGAGCCCACCCTAACGAGGGCCTTGGGCATGGTGTCTGTGAGCGGCCTGAGACGTGTGCCTAAGCCTGCCGCAAAAATCATGGCTTGCATCATATCTGCAAAATTAAACATTTTATCGCAAACATCAAAGATTATGCACTATGAATAATCAACAATTAATGAATAGCGCAGGCGCAGGCAACGCTTTTGACCGCATGAGTTGCCCGACAGAGGGACGCAGACAACGCTTTTGACCACCAGAGTTGCTCGACAGAGGGGCGCAGGCGGCACGCAAGGCGAGTATTGCCGCTTGTAAGTGACTGTATAAGACAGGGCATGACGCATGGCTGACAGACGGCAAGAGGCACGTGCATAATGTCCCAATGGCGAGTGACATGCGGCAGAAGAAGCACCTCATGAGGCAAAGTGGCACTTTGGGGAAAGAAAGAGGCTCTTTGGCAAGGGGAAAGTGGCACTTTCTGACCGCAAAAGCGGCACTTTAGAAATGTGGCTGAGGGCGTGCGTGACACTGCCGTCACTGCACGCCCTCATAAAGTAAAACGCTCACGACACGCTGCACGCCACACGTGACACGCAAGACGTGCCTTGGGCAGCGTCAATAAAACAAAGTGACGACGAAAAAGCCCATGCCGATGCTCACAAAGGTGGTGATGAAGCCTGCCACCTGAAACGAATGGTTGACCACATAGCGGCCTATGCGCGTGCTGCCCGTGCGATCGAAGTTGATGGCAGCCACTTCAGTGGGATAGTTGGGCAGGAAGAAATAGCCGTTGACCGCAGGAAACATCGCCACGAGCGACATGGGCGCGATGCCGAGGCCTATGCCGAGCGGATAGAGCGTGCGCACGGTGGCTGCCTGCGAGAACAGCATGATGGACATGACAAACAACGCCACGGCAAAGAGCAAGGGCCACTCGGTGACGACCGCAGAGATGTGCGTGCGGAAGAACTCTATGTTGCCGTTGAAGAACGTATCGCCCATCCAAGCTATGCCAAAGATGGCCACCATGGCGTTCATGCCTGCGGCAAAGACGTTGCCCTTGACGGCATCGTGAACGTTGGCTCTGCCCACAAGCATGATGAGGGCGGCGGCAGACATCATTATTATCTCTATAATCTCGGGCATGGACACACTGCGCAGCTCTCCGTCGACCTCAAACGACGGCCTGAGCGACGGCACCGCGCCAAACAGCACCACGAGAGCCACGCCAAGGAGAAAGGCAAAGACCGCACGGCGTGCGCGCGGATTGGGGTTGGCTATCATGCCGTCGATGATTTTGCCGTCTTTCTCAGGGTCTATGAGTCCGCTTGCCACACGCTCGCGATAGACGGGGTCGTCTTCGAGGGGGCGGCCTATGCGGTTCTGCACGAAAGAAGCCACGAGTATGGCCACGAGCGATGAGGGTATGCACACGAGCATTATGTCCTTTAGCTCCACGCCCTTGCCCCCGAGCATGTCCATGCTTATCATGGCAGCCGTGGCAGCCGACACGGGACTGCCCGTAATGCCGAGTGAGGCAGCCACGGCAGCCACACTGAGGGGCCGCTCGGGGCGTATCTTGGAGTTGGTGGCTATCTCGGAGATGATGGGCAGCAACGAATAGCAGGTGTGGGCGGTGCCTGCCACAAGGCAAAAGAGCCACGTGGTGAGCGGACCGTAATAGGTGATTTTCTCGGGATGCCTGCGCAGAAACCTCGCGGCCACTCCCACGAGATAGTCAAGGCCTCCTGCGGCCTGCAATGCCGCTGCCGCCGTTATGACGGACACTATGATAAACATCACGTCAACAGGCATACTGCCAGGACGCAGCCCGAACACGAACACGAGCAGAAACACTCCCACCATGCCGTATATGCCGAGGCCTATGCCGCCAGTGCGCGCGCCGATAAAGATAAGGGCGAGGACGATAAGGAGCTGTAAGATTATGAGAAATGTCATCATTTTGTATGCGCTTTTGGGCGGCTGGCGTCAATTGCTCACACATTATAATATATAAAGTGGTGACAGGCATTTTCACCGTACCGCCGTAAGATGTGTATTTGTCAGATTATAAGGACTTCAAATATAGTTATAAAGGCTGTCAAGACCATCTGCAAGGTTGTCAAGAATTGTATGCAAGATTGTCAAGACCTCATGCAATGCGTCATTCATCGTCATTCAAGGCCGGCAACACCTGCGTTATGCCCTGCTCACGGTGGCATATTCTCACCTCCACGCCATACTTGTCGTGGATGTGCTGTGCAAGATGCTGTGCGGAATAGACACTGCGGTGCTGTCCGCCAGTGCATCCGAAAGAGAACATGAGGCTGGTGAAGCCCCGCTCAATGTATCTGCTCACATGCGCATCGGCAAGTTTGTAAACGCTGTCGAGGAACTGCAATATCTCGCCGTCGTCCTCGAGAAACCTTATGACTGGCTCGTCAAGGCCTGTGAGCGTCTTATATGGCTCGTAACGTCCGGGATTGTGGGTGGCACGGCAGTCAAAGACATAGCCGCCGCCATTGCCAGAGTCGTCGGAGGGCAGCCCCTTGCGGTAGGAGAAGCTGTAGACGCGCACCACAAGCGGGCCTTTGCCGTCATATTTGGAGTAGGTGGCAGGGCCGTCGTGCGGATTGGCGGCATAGACATTGCGCTCGGTGATGCGGTAGCCGTCAGAACGGGTGAGAGCAGGCTCTTCTATGTGAGAGTAGCAGGGCTGTGAGACAAGCTCGCGCAACACTTCCATGAGATAGGGATAGGGGAAATGACGGTCGTTGAGCCTCAACAGCTCGCGCAAGTTGTCCATGGCGGGCGGTATGGAGTCAAGAAAATGTCGCTTTCGCTCAAAATAGCCGCGGAAGCCGTAGGCTCCAAGCACCTGAAGTGTCCTGAACAGCACGAAAAGGGCGAGCCTGCGGGCGAAGACGTGCATACTCGGCACCTCGGTGTAGTGCTTGAGCGAGTTGTAATAGTCTACCACCAGCTCACGGCGCAACTTGTTGGGATAGCGCGCCGAGGCCTGCCACAGAAAAGAGGCGAGATCGTAGTAGTAAGGGCCTCTGCGGCCGCCCTGAAAGTCGATGAAATGGGGGCTGCCGTCGCTGTCGAGCATGACATTGCGCGCCTGAAAGTCACGATACATGAAACAATCGGTGGTGTCGGACACAAGGTCACGGGCGAAAAGGTGGAAGTTGGCCTCGAGCTTAAGCTCGTGGAAGTCGATGCCAGAGGGCTTTAGAAAGCAATACTTGAAGTAGTTGAGGTCAAAAAGCACACTGTCCTCGTCGAACTCTGGCTGCGGATAGCACTGAGTCCAGTCAAGCTCTCGCGCACCCCTCATCTGCATGTCGGGCAAGCGGCGTATGGTCTCTCGCAGGAGGCTCTTCTCCTGCTCGTTGTAGCGTCCGTGGGCCTCGCGACCGCCAGCAAGCGCGTCAAAAAGCGAGGTGTGGCCGAGGTCGGTCTGCAAATAGCGCAGCTCGTCGTCGCTCGCGGCAAGTATCTGAGGCACGGGCAGCTGCCGACGAGTGAAGTGCCGAGCAAGGTAAATGAACGCATGGTTCTCGTCACGGCTCGTGCCGATGACACCAATGACCGACTTGCCCTGCTCGTCAACAATCCTGTAGTATTGTCTATTGCTGCCACCTGCGGCTATAGCCTCTGTCCCGACGGGCTTGCTGCCATGCCAGGACTCATATAATGCAATTAGCTTTTCCATCAAAATGTCTTTTGTTGTTATGTCTATCACAGACGGTGCGTCTGTCATTCAAAGACGGACGCACCGTCTTCACGCCTGACGCGCATGTCACCCAAATCTGATGCACCCATATTCGCACATGAAGAGTGTGACTGTCACGCCTGACGCGCATGTCACTCAAATATGATGCACCCATATTCGCTCGCATTGCCGTCGGCATCTATATGCACTGGCACGAAAGCGGCTGTCCACGACTCGTTGGGGA
>CAMGFM010000128.1 GCA_946055365.1 uncultured Prevotella sp.
ACAGAAAAGTGCCCCTTGTGATTTGGGTTAAAGGGTTGTGGTGACATGAAGTGAGATACCGCATTTGGGTAATGGCGGCAGCAAAGGTGGCGAGTGAAATGCAGATTTTTAGGTATTGTGGTCGTGTGGGGATGTTAGTACTTTTGCAGGTGAAAAAAAATCACAATCAAATAATATCCAAACATCATCACTATGAAAACAATTACAACTATCCTGATGGTCTCTGCCGTGTGGCTGCTTGCGTCGTGTGACACTGCGGGAGGCATGTATGACAATGACCGCGCCGACAATGAGGGTGATAAATCTCAGCAGCATTATGACGGCACGGTGAAGTATGGCACGTTCTATGTGGATGCCACAAGCTACACCAAATGGCAGTACATAGACCTCCATGGCGACTCTTTGTCTATCACGTCCTCCACCATAAGCCTTGAGGACTACAGCGAGAGCGGTGTGCCAGATAATTGGGACTTTGCCATGCACCGCTATGATGTCAAGACAAATGGCGGAGGCGTGATGCAGACTTCTTTTGAGTCAATAGAACAGCTGGAAAGCAGCATGAAACAAGCCCCTGACGATGGCTGGACTGAGGATGTGTATAGCGACGAGTCAATAACGGTGGACATGAGCCACATGATGGAGGGCTATCTTGTATATGCGCCGGGCCACAAGAACGAGACGGCGGGCCAGTGGCTTAGTGTGGACACCAGCAACATGCCGCCCAGCTACAACAAGTCGGACAAGGTGTTTCTGTATAGGTTTGCCGACGGCACTTGTGCCGCCATACAGCTCAAGAACTATATGTCTGACGACAAATACATGACAAAGGGATGGATGACAGTGCAGTATAAGTATCCCATGTTTGTAAATGTTGAGGAGAAATGATGCCGTGACAGAATGTTTGTTTATATGCAGCCGCGTGAGGGGGGCGGCTTTTGCTCTCCTCATGCTGGCATGTGCCGCACGGTTGTGCGGCCAGACAACGGACAGCGGCGCGTCAGACCTGTGGCGTGAAGACCCTTTTGAGTTGGCGACAGTTGTTGTCACTGGCACACGCACCCCAAAAGCGGTGAGGGACATGCCCGTGTTGACACGCGTCATAACACGGGCAGAGATAGAAAAGGTGGATGCCACCAACATCAAAGACCTGCTGCAACAGGAGTTGCCTGGCCTTGAGTTTACTTACTCCATGGGTCATCAGGTAATGAACATGGGTGGATATGACGGCAACAACATCCTCTTTCTAGTAGATGGCGAGAGGCTGGCTGGCGAGTCAATGGACAATGTAGACTTTAGCCGACTTGACATGTCGGGCGTTGAGCGCATAGAAATTGTCAAAGGCGCGGCTTCTACGCTATATGGCTCAGCGGCCATGGGAGGGGTGATAAATATCATCACCAAGGGCGAGTCGTCGACGTGGAACGCCAACCTGAACAGCCGATATGAGGGTCAGACAAGAGAATGGCGGCATGGAGCGTCGGGATATTTTGGCTTTGGCAGGCTCAACTCGCTCACCACACTCCAAATGACCGACGCAAAGGCTCTTGACCTCTCGGGTGAGAAGTCGTCAATAGGCTCTGCCTATGCCAGCCATTCATATAATATAAAGGAGAGGCTTATATTCAACCCCTCGCCATCGCTGAAACTGACGGGACGCGTGGGCCGTTTCTTCCGTGAGCGCGAAAACAGCGCGGAGAGCCATGAGCGTTATCGCGACCTGAATGTGGGGTTTAAGGTCAACTACATGCTAAATGGCAGCGGCAGCCTGGAGCTGGCTTACAGTTTTGACCAGTATGACAAGTCTGACTATAGCCTCTTGACACGCCGCGACATACGTGACTACTCCAACAGGCAGAATATCGTGCGCGGACTATATACGCTCAAGCTCCCGGGTTCAGTGCTGACGGCAGGCTTTGACTTCATGAACGACTATGTCATGTCCTATCAGTTTGCCGAAGACAACAACCGCCATGCGCAGAATACGTTTGACCTCTTTGCACAGTGGGACTCAAGCATCACGGGGAAATGGTACGCCATAGCCGGAGTGCGCTATGACTATTTCTCGGCGGCCAGACAGTCGCAGCCAACGTGGAAGTTGGCCACAATGTACAAGTTTGACCGACACAACTCTCTGCGCCTGTCATACGCGCGAGGCTTCCGCGCGCCATCGCTCAAGGAGATGTATATGGACTTTTACATGGGCAACATCTTCATGATATATGGCAATCCTGACCTGAAGAGCGAAAGCAACCACAACATCTCGCTTACCTATGAGAACAGCGGCGGCATGGGCGATGAACTAAAGTATAGTATTGTCGCCACAGGGCAATATAACTATTTCAGCAACTACATCACGACGGTCACGGTTTTGCGTGACGGAGCCTATGGGCAGATGTATGCCAATGTCAGGAGACAGCATATTACAGGTGCCGATGCCAGCGTGCAGCTGAGACACGGCATGGGAATGGGAGTAAAGCTCAACTATGCCTTTACGAAAAACATCGTTGGCAGAGACATGCCCGACCTCACCGCCGCAAGGCCTCACTCTGTCACGTGGCGGGTGGACTATGACCGCATGTATGGCAGGTATTATGGGGTCAACATTGCCCTGTCGGGACGTTGGATGTCGGCCGTGGACGTGGCAGAATATACGTCTGCCATGCTCGAAGGCATAGAGACGGTGCATTATGAGGGCTACCAGATATGGAAACTGCAGCTGTCGCAGCGTTATAGAAAGGGCATAAACCTCAACTTTGCCGTTGACAATATATTCAACTACAGGCCGAGGAGCTATTATGCCAACTCGCCCACTACTACAGGCACTACTCTCACCGTGGGGCTGTCATTGGATATAGACAAGTTGTTTAAAGAATAATAAATAATGATATGGACAAAATACATTTTTCATTTCATAAGAATAGAAAGAGGGTGCTGTGCGGCATGTCGTCTGCGCTGACGCTTGTGGCCGTGGCCTTGTTTTGGCATGTAAAATGCTCCACTACGCACATCGCATTCGTAAACTATCAGGCTGTGACGATGAGTGAGATTGCCAAGGCCAACGACAACTGGCTTATAAGCCTGCATGAGGTTGATGCAAAGGACTTGGACGAAAAGATTTGCGACTATGACATGGTGCTGGTAAACGGTATGGGACTGCGCATGACTGAAGAGCAGCGCGGTGCAATGGAGACGGCAGCACTCACAGGCACTCCTGTCATGACCACAATGGCTACAAATCCTGACAATCTCATCGTCTCCGTGGACTCCGTGCAGCAGGATATGCTCGCTAAATATATAATGGCGGGTGGCAGAAGGAACTATCGCTCCATGCTGTCGTATGTACGTAAGGAAATAGACCGCAAGATCATATTCACAGGCAAGGCAGACAGCGTCATGAAACGCCCTGACGGCATGCTCTATCACTATGATATAAAAGACAGACAAGCCGAGAACGTCTATTTCAATACAATAGTGGAATATGAAAATTACCTCAGAAAGAACGGCAGGATGAAGTCTGGAGGCAAGCGCATATTAATAGGCGGCCAGATGGGTGATGCCGCCGACCTCACGGCAGCCTTGGAGCAGCGGGGATATGTAGTATATCCTACGCCTGACATAAAGTCGTTCATAGAAAAATGTGACATGAGGTTTGCGGCAGTGATAAACATGGCGCACGGACGGCTGGGCGACGGAGTGGTGGAGTGGCTCGCACGGCAGAATATCCCTTTGTTTTCTCCGCTTAACGTCAACATGCTCGCGCAGGAATGGCTCGATGACAGGCAGGGCATGCAGGGCGGCTTCCTCTCGCAAAGCGTCATAATGCCCGAAATAGACGGGGCAATACGCACATACGCCCTCTTCGCACATCGAGAAAATGGTGAGGGCATACGCGAGATATACACCATGCCCGACCGTCTGGCCTCCTTTGTCTCCACAATAGACAAGTACATCGCGCTTAAGGACAAGAAAAACTCAGAAAAGCGCATTGCCATCGTGTTCTTTGGCAATGCGGAGCAGAACAGAGTCACGGCTTCTGGACTTGAAGGGCTGCCGTCGCTCTATAATCTTCTGCAGCGGCTTAGGAAAGAGGGATATGACGTGAGGCATCTGCCGTCGAAAGTGGGCGATTTTCGCCTTTCAAGAAGCGACTATGGCAACGTTCTTGTGCTGCCGCAGCCCATGGCAGGCGAGGGAACAGACACTTTTGCCATTGTACATGGCACGGAACAGGCACCTACGCAGGATTTTCAGGAGTGCTACAGGCGCATACACTACGAATTTAGGGCCGATGCGCTGATACACTTCGGTACGCACGGCGCGCTGGAGTACACTCCGCACAAGCAGGTGGCGCTCTCTGGAGACGACTGGCCTGACAGGCTCGTTGGCGACTTGCCACATTATTATATATATACGATAGGTAATGTCGGTGAAGCACTCATTGCCAAACGCCGCACTTATGCCGGCATACAGAGTCATCTCACCGCACCGTTCATGGAGAGCAGTCTGCGAGGCACATACCGCAAGCTCACCGACGCCATTGAGGCTTATGGCAAGGCTCCGTCAGAGACTACGGCAAGGCAAGTGCAGGCTGTTGCCGTGGAACTTGGCATACACCGTGACCTCAGATTGTCAGAGAGCGCGCTCTGGACGGAGAGTGATATATGCAGGGTGGAGTCTTTTGCCGAGGAACTTGTCAATGAGAAAATAACAGGACAACTCTACACTCTCGGCGAGCCTTATGCCCCGGAGCGCATAGAGAGTACTGTCTGCGCCATGGCCACTGAGCCGATAGCCTACAGCCTCCTTGCCCTTGACAAACTCATGAGACGCACGACCTGCGACGCAGACAGGCACAAGGCTCT
>CAMGFM010000129.1 GCA_946055365.1 uncultured Prevotella sp.
GTGGATATGGTTGTCATTATGGTTAAGCACGACCACATCAAGCAGAACTGGGACAAGCTGAAAGGCAAGGTTATTCTCGACTGCTTCAATATTTGTCCGCTTGACGGAGTCTATCACATTTAGCCCAATGACTGATAAGCAGGTTCATAGGTGGGTCTTCGTGTCCGCAGCTTGACTCTGCAACCTACTTATTGACATATTCAAATTCCTCAAGCCTTGTTATATTGGGCCAGAGTCCCATTCAATTGTGACACAATATATTCAAGAAAGACAAAAAAAGAGGTAAAAGATTTTTTTATAACACGAAAAACTCGTATCTTTGCACGTCAATAACGGGAGGAAACAATAAATTATACATCATATAATAAAAAATGACTAAAGCAGATATTATAAACAAAATCGCCGAAAGCACCGGCATACAGAAAAAAGACGTTTCGGTAGTCGTTGAGAGTTTCATGGAAAATATCAAGGAAAGCCTGTTGGAAAACAAGGAAAACGTCTATCTCAGAGGCTTCGGCAGCTTTATAGTAAAACACCGCGCAGCCAAGACAGCAAGAAACATACTCCAGAAGACAACAATGAAGATTGGCGCACACGACCAGCCCAGCTTCAAGCCTGCAAAATGCTTCATCGAAGAGATGAAAAACGCCACCATGCAGGACTAGCAACAAGCCCTCGCCCACACACCTCGGGCTATAGACATAACGGGTAAAGGGCCGGCAACGGAAAAGACGTGAACATACATATATAATAACATTCTTAACAATAAAAACATTAACATTATGCCAAACGGAAAGAAAAAGAAGGGACATAAGATGGCTACTCACAAGCGTAAGAAAAGACTGCGCAAGAACAGACATAAGAGCAAATAAAGCAAAAAGCCTGCCCGCAAGGTAATCTTAAGGGTACGTTCCTGAAAGGGGGGTGCGCCAATAAAGCATGCTTGTAAGCAACGGGCTTTGGCGCACCCCCCATATTACAGTGGGTTCTATCAATTATTCACACCTTATATAATTAAGAGGTGCTCACCAAATTCATAGTCCCACCGTAAGTAGTTAATAATTTTTGGGGGTTACTGTTGTTATCTTTTAGTTTCTTTTCGGCCTAAATCGCAAGTATCAACGGTCACGTAGCCAGCTACGCACCACCTTCTGATTGCAATTTATCCACGAGACAAATTCTAAAATCCAACAAAAGCCAACTAACAGAACCCGCCCCTACAAAGAAATAACGGCCAGGTGTCATGAAGACTACACTCACATGACACTGACATCAAATAATCAGAGAAATGACCAGCGAACTTGTAATTGACGTTCAACAGAAAGAAATATCCATAGCCCTGCTCGAAGACAAAAGGCTCGTGGAATACCAGACCGAAACAAGGTCTGTTTCTTTCTCTGTAGGCAACATCTATGTTGCCAAAGTTAAGAAACTCATGCCTGGACTCAATGCGTGTTTCGTAGATGTCGGCTTTGAACGCGACGCCTTTCTCCATTATCTTGATTTAGGCAACCAATTCAACTCCTACGACAAGTACCTCAAGCAGGTACAGAGCGACAGAAAGAAACTTTATCCCTTTGCCAAAGCACAGCGACTGCCAGAACTGAGAAAGGACGGCAGCGTGCAGAACACTCTCAGCGTGGGACAGGAGGTGCTGGTGCAGATAGTAAAGGAACCCATATCGACCAAAGGGCCGAGGCTGACTGGCGAACTGAGCTTCGCAGGACGCTATCTCGTGCTTATACCTTTCGGCGACAAGGTGTCGGTGTCGTCAAAAATAAAAAGCGGAGAGGAGAGGGCAAGACTCAAACAGCTCATCAACAGCATAAAGCCAAGGAACTGCGGAGTGATAGTGCGCACCGTGGCTGAGGGAAAACGCGTGGCCGAGCTGGACTCGGAACTCAAGCTCCTCACAAAACGCTGGGAAGACGCTCTCACCAAAGTGCAGAAGACACAGCAAAGACCGCAACTAATATTCGAGGAAGAAGGCAGGGCGGTGGCACTGCTGCGCGACCTGTTCAACCCGACATACGAGAATATCTATGTCAATGACCGAAATGTCTTTGACGAGGTAAGGGACTATGTGGAGCTGATAGCTCCCGACAGAAAGGGAGTGGTGAAACTCTATAGCGGCACCGTGCCTATATTCGACAACTTCAACGTCACAAAGCAGATAAAGTCCAGCTTTGGCAAGACGGTCAACTACAAGCACGGGGCTTATCTCATCATTGAGCATACGGAAGCACTGCATGTGGTGGACGTAAACAGCGGCAACCGCTCACACTCTGACAACGGACAGGAGGCAAACGCACTGGACGTGAACCTCGGCGCGGCCGACGAACTCGCAAGGCAGCTAAGACTGAGAGACATGGGCGGCATCATAGTGGTGGACTTCATAGACATGCACCTCGCAGAAGACCGCCAGCTGCTCTATGAGCGCATGTGCAAGAACATGCAGAAAGACAGGGCAAGACACAATATACTGCCGCTCAGCAAATTTGGGCTTATGCAGATAACAAGACAAAGGGTGAGGCCCGCAATGGACGTGAAAGTGGAGGAAACATGCCCCACATGTTTCGGAAAAGGAAAGATAAAGTCAAGCATAATCTTCACCGACCAGCTTGAAAGCAAGATAGACAGACTCGTAAACAAGATAGGCGTAAAGACGTTCTACCTGCATGTGCATCCCTATGTGGACGCTTACATCAACAAGGGCCTGCTGTCGCTCAAGCGCAAGTGGCAGATGAAGTATGGATTGGGGGTGCATGTGATACCCTCGGAGAAACTCGCGTTCCTGCAATATGAATTCTATGACAGCAAAAGACAGTTTATCGACATGCAGGAGGAGATAGAGACCAAATGACATGGAGGACTGTACGCATGGACAGGACAAAAAAGCATAATGGACAACGGCTTCGGACTCACATCATCAATGGTGTGCGCCGAAGCCGTGCCTGTTTTCTGCCAAGGCACGGCGGACGGAGCGACCACTAAAGACGGTGTCGAGGACAGCCTTGAGCTGCCGACATGAGACCTACACGACCACATCAAAGGCATAGACATTGCCATACAGTTACGTCATGCAGGCTCCAACGCCTGCATGACAACGACTGAGACATGCAGAAAGTGCCATTACAGACTGCAAAAGCGACACTTTGGTCGGCAAAAAGAGCCATTTCAGCATGTAAAAAGAGGCACTTTAGCATACGTATGACCACGCGCCGCACCTGTCACCACGCACAGCCAAGGCCACCAGGCAGGCAACGGCACACGCCATGAGCCACAGCAAAACAACCACATCTCAAGAAACGCCTATGATTACGATTATCACCGCCGTATATAACACGCAAGAATATCTGCACACATGTATCGACAGCATTCTGGCGCAGACCTGCAAGGACTGGGAACTGCTGCTAATAGACGACGGCAGCACCGACAACTCAGGCAAGATATGCGACGAGTATGCCAGACGCGACCCACGCGTCAAGGTAATACACAAACAAAACGGGGGAATAGCCTCCGTGCGACAGACAGGCACACAGATGGCACGGGGAGAATATTCCATACACGTGGACTCTGACGACTGGATAGAGCCTGAAATGCTGGCAGACATGCTCGCGATAGCACAAAAGGAGGACGCAGACATAGTGGTGGCCGACTACTACAACGACAAAGGCAAGCTCTCCACACGCTTCACACAAAGCCGCGAGACAAACCCCGAAGAGGCAATAGGCGCAATACTCAAGGGCAGACAGCTCGGGGCACTGTGGAACAAGCTGATAAGACAAGACCTATATGGCAAGTATGGCATAACATTCGCCAATGGCGTGAACCTCGGAGAAGACACGCTGGTGCTGGCAAGCCTATACAGACACCCACTAAAAATCGTTTACTCCGACAAGGCCCACTATCACTATGTAAACCACATGACCGCAACCTTGTCACGTGTCTATGACAAAAAAAAACATGCCGACATCAACACATATCTTGACCATCTGGCCAAGACTGTGTCGCCACGACACATGCCAAAGGTAGACAGGATAAGGCGCATGAACGAGCTTAGGGCCATGAGCATGGGCATAGCAAGCATTGCAGAACAACGCAGCAAAGGGGTAAGCCTTCGCACGGGCGAAATATTTGCAAGAGGCATAGACACAAGGTGCAGGCTCATAGCACTGCTGTACATACTGAGGGCAGACAAGCTGTGCGAGAAACTTATAAAGCGATAATATGGCAAAGAAAATACTATTCATCCTTCCCAACATGGAACACGGCGGAACGGGCAAATCGCTCGAACACCTGCTCTATCTCATGGACAACAGCAAGTATGAGTGCAAGGTGATATGCTCCAACCCACTGTCACACGGCATCTACGATGAGGTTTTCAAAGACCGCATGATAGCGTGGCCGCAGTGGTTCAAGACTTTTCTGTGCAGCACATTCCTGATAAGAGTCAACATCTTCTTCCACCGTTACTGCAACATCACATTCTGGCTGCCAATCTACAGACTTGCCATCAACCATGTGGCACGACAGCACGGCATAGACATCGTAGTGGGCTATCAGGAAAATGTCCCCACACACATCGCAAGCGCGTTTAAGGGCAGGAGCATAGTGTGGATACATGGGATATACTCATCCTATGTGGCAGGAAAGAAGTGCAGCGAGTCGTGCTGCTATCACAGAGCCGACGCCATAGTGTGCGTGTCGCAGCACGCGGCCAACGAACTTAAGGGCATAATGCCGCAAGAAGCACACAAGATAACACACATATACAATGTGCTGGACAAGGAAAAGATACACAACGCCGCCAAAGAGGCCACAAACGACG
>CAMGFM010000130.1 GCA_946055365.1 uncultured Prevotella sp.
AGACGGTAGAGTTCGGTGGTCTGTGTCGCGGCGGTGCCGTTCACGAGGCTAATAAACTCCAGAAACTCCTTCTCGTTATTGATGTGAAACACGGGCTTGTAGTCCGATGCGTTTTCCGTAGCGTCGGTAATGGCCGACTTGATGGCCGTTTTCCACCATTGATAGTCCTTGGCGGTGGACTCAGGTCGCTCTACGGCCTCATCGCTGCCGTCAGACGATTCCTCGTCAGACGGTATCCACGACAGGTTTTTGTCCACTACCACATACAAGCTCTTGTATCTGTAGCCCACCTTGAACGTGTAGCTTGCGCCAGGGGTGAGCTTCAGGCCATCAGGAAAGGCTCGCACGGGGTTGCCATTCTCGTCTATCAACACCTTGCCTTTGCTGTCTATCTCCATGATGTCGCCCAGCGAGAAGATGTGATACTTGCCCTCATAGTCCGTAGTGTTGTTTTCGTCGCCGTTGTTGACATCATACATATACACGCGGAAGCGTGTGCAGGGCGGCAACACGAGCAGATGGCCGTGTGTGGAGGCATTGCTCATGTCATAGGGTATGCTTATCATGTAGAGACCGCCGTTTATGCCGCTGAAGAAAGGCCTCTTCACATCTGTGGCAATATACTCTGGCGTGCGCGTACGGTAGTTTACGAATATGGCGTCGTCCTGTTCCTCGAGCGTCCTGACATCATTGTCAGACAGACCGTTCCATCCCGCTGTCGTGATGGCTCTCAGCGTGCGGTCGTTGATGTTTACGCCTGCGGGCATACACATTTTTTTGTACACGGCAGAGACACTTGCACACTCTGCCTGCGCCTGCTCGTCGGTCTTGCCTGCCTCTGTCGACGAGTTGTCGCTGAGCGTGCTGTCCGAATTGTCTATATACTTATAGTCTCGCCACGCATCCGGCCTTGTCGTGCCGTCGGGATTGATGTCGGCACACAGCTCCACGCGCTGTATCTGGTTGCCTCCCTGCAGCACCTTGAACACTATGCGACATCCCTGATGGTTAAGCACGAGCGGTATGCCCACCGTAGGGCCTGACGCATTGACCCATTCGGCAATGCAGAAGTCGGGATAGTAATAAGACTTGGAGTCTCCGCGGAGCGTATTGTGATAGTTGCTCCTGCTCCATGCGCGAAAACGCAGCGTCTTGCCGTTCTCCCATGTCAGCGAGTCCTTGTCTGCCTGCACGAATTTCTCATACGTGCCATCGCCGTCAATGTCGTCATAGCCCTGCCGTCCCTCCTCAGGCAGCCAATCCATGCCGAGGTTGATGCTACCTGCCACATAGCGGTGGTGAAGATAATAGGTGCGGTAGACCTCCTGCGCCTCCCACTCACCGTCATCGCCCATATAGTTGCGGTAGACGCGCATACGGTCGTTCTGGTTGAACACTCCCGTGTCGTCACTCGTGTAGCTTGTGGCGCGAGTGACAAAGTTGTCAGCCACAGACACGTTGAAATCGACGGCACGACCGATAAGATTTTTCTGGGCAACGCTCATGCCAGAAAGATCCATCTCTTCTTCCGAACACGAGGCGGCCAAGACTGTCGCCGCTACACATATTATAATATATATATATCTACGCATATAACAACTATTTGTATTTTGGCAGGGCAGGCGTGTGGTCATCCACCCTGCCGGAGTCGTCCTTACAATTCTGCACGTTGCCCGTGATGACGGCAAATGGCTTGAATATCGTGCCGCCAGTGAGCGTGAGGTTCAGCACCTCGGCACGCCATCCCGAACTATTGTCGTCTTCCTTATAGGGCAACCAATAGGTCTTGCCTGTGGTCTTGTTGGTTTCCTTATGCACATTGGCCTCCCACTCCCCCGCATAGCCATCTTCGGTCTCCTGCCGTGTGGAGTAAACGCCGTCAAGTCCCGCAAATAGCCATGACGGCGACTTGTGCTGCCGCATCTTATAAAACTTTTGCGGCCGCTCATACACGCTGTAGATTGTGCCGTCACTGGTGTAAAATGTCTCGGAGCTTGCCATCAGCTCAGCCAGTGTGAGCGTGGCCTTCTCATAGACAGCCAGTGTTTTCACCGTGCCGAGGATGACAGGCTTCACGGTATCGTCTTTCAGGGTGTAGACTGGAGGATCGGAGGGCTGAAGCACCACGTCATCCTTGTCATACCACTTGCCCTCAATCTCCACACAGTTTGTCGCGTCATACAACACCGCCTCGGCGGTCATGCGGTAAAGCTCGGGCATGACATACTTGGACGTTTCGTCATTGGAGTAATCAGCCTCTGGCTTCTCCGTATAGAGGTTGGGATAGAGAGAATAGTCCGTTGTCTCAGTGTATTCCTTCCAGTACATGCCCGTATTGATGAGCGTGATGGTGTGATACCTGTTGTCGTCCTCGCCAAAAGCGTCAAGATGTCCCGTAAACACGAAGTTGTCGGGCAGCATCCTTGCGTCTATCGTCATGTCAAGACTGAGATTGAAATAGTCGCCATGGTGTGCGCCTCCCTCATAAGCCTCTGAGAAATATTTTATCCATGTCTTCTCGCTGAGATACTGCCCCGTGGCATCATCCTCGCCGTCAGTGCCTTCGTCATAATAGCCACCGTCGGTCACATTGTCACGGCCGTCATTGATGTAAGAGTCCTTGCGGCGTGTGTAGGCACGCTGCCAGGAACTGCCGGCAATGGATAGCTTGTTGCCGTTCTTGTTGTCTATGCCATACCAGAAGTCATTTTCTATCGTCTCGTCCCACACTGCAGAGCCAGAGTCCTTATAGCTGATGCCCTTTGGCGTGATGTGCAGGTAGACAACGGTCTCGTAGTTGGCGTCAAGGTCAAACTCAAAGTCTTTCTGATACACCAGTCCGTTGTCAAGCGTGATGTCAAAGCCTATCATGTTTGTCCTGTCTGCCAATGCCTGCCGCATGGTCTCATTGCCATAGCCCTCCTCGTCATACATCACGTTGTCGTAGGACGTGTAAGTGGGCCTCACGATAAGATCATACACTGGAACGTTGTTGTATACCACCGTTGTATATCCCGCGGGATTGGCAGCCACTATCTCATACTTGCTGTTGCCAGGATAAATAGTCTCCTTTTCTGAGCGATAGACAGTGATACTGCCCACCTCACCCCAGAAGTGAGGCGTCACCTTGCGCACCCTCTCTGCCCAATGAGGCGTTAGCGTGTGCAGCTGCGTGGCGGGATCATACACGTCTTTCACGCCTTTCAGCACGTCAACATAGCAGAATCTTATAGATGAAGTCACGGGATTGTCGGGCTTTGTAATCGTCCCCTCGTTGTCACGCTCCAGATCATAGCCCTTTATGCAGGCCTTTAGTTCCGGATCTATGATAATGTAAGCCATCACATGCGCCAGACGGTGGCGGAAGGGCAGCTTTATGCGCCCCACCGTGGCAGAGATGCATGTGTTGGCAGGCATACCGAGATAGTGCGACAGCAGCGTATAGTTGCCGAGGTCGTTGTCTGAGCCAGTATTCTGGTCGCCGCTCTGGTCAGTGACAAGGTTTTTCGCCGCCTTCACTGTCGTTGACGTGCCGTTGATAATCGTGTGGTCGCTCTCAAGCTCCTCCGCGCTGTCATGAAACCTCAGTCTGTAAGGCACATGCACGCCCTCAAAATAGTGCGGACCGTTGTCATACCAGTATGCTTTCTCGTTTGTGGCCGCGCCATTGGCACCCCTGTAATTGAAAGAGTACTTGGCATAGCCGCTTTGTGAGTCAGTGTCATAATAAAGGTCATCCTCCCCGCCCCCAAGCAGCTTGAGTATTGCCACACGCTCCGTTGCATCCTCCTCACCCACCTGTCCGTAGGTGATGTCAAGCCCTTTCTTGAGCGGCTGCACGAGCCACGGCACCGTCTCGGCATCCTTCACCTCTCCTGCGGCGCGTGTCTGCCCCAGCGGCGACACGCTTGACGACACCGCAAGGCCCGATGTCTCCGCCCCCACGTTGATGACATTGTCGTGGGACAGCCCTCCGTTGTCCCACGGCAGTGAGTCAGAGCATCCAGAGAGCGTCACTGCCGACACGGCGAGAGCCCACTTTATATATCGTGAAAACCTGTTCATTGTCTTTTTTTAATGTCAGAAATTATTGTCAAACGTCGGTGTCACGCTGTTGCGCTTGCCTATCACCTGCTCCTCGCTTAATCCTGCCGCCACCCGACCGGCTCCCACGGCATCCATAGACCACCAGTTGCCCTCGCTCTTGTGCTTATCGTCCATGCCATTTTCCACTTTAGAGTCGCTGCCAGTGGTGGCATAGCAAGGATAGCCGATGATGGCAGCCTTAGTGCTTTGGTCGTCATCTTCCACACTTGCCGCTAATGCTATAAACCAGCTGGTGCAGTCGGTAATCTGCAGCGACGGTGTCTCCGTACCCTTTGTTGCGGTGCCACCCACTATGCCTCCATAATAGAAGTTGGGCGAGTGTTTGGCCTTGTCGGAGCTGTCTGCGCCACACAGAGCGTCGTTGGTCTGCACCATATACACACTCTCCGTCACCAGAGCCTTTGCCGCACATGCCGCAATGCCTCCCGCATAATGCTTTGACTGCTCTCCTATGTTCTTTGGCAGCCACATCCTCACCGGCACCTGCACCTTGCATCCTGTTATGGTGGCCCCGCCATAGACCCACACCACGAGTCCGCCCGGCGTTGCAGCCTGCACGAACACGTCGTTGTCGCCATTGCCGTCCTTGCGGGCCTTTACCTTGATGTTGGAGAGGCGCGCCATCTCCCCATAGAGGGCATAGGCCAGCGGCGCTATGGCATCAGTGGCATTGTAGTTGCCCGTCTCCTGCGACACAGAGGGCGATGCCACTATCGAT
>CAMGFM010000131.1 GCA_946055365.1 uncultured Prevotella sp.
TAGGGAATTTCCGAAGCAACCAAAAACAGCCTTTGAAGTGTTAAATTCTAAAAGTATTTGTATTTCAATAGTTTAGATTTGGTTAGTTTTTGTTGTTCATGGTAGTTTCGGAGTCTCTAAATACAATAGGAAAAAGCCTCATTTCCAATAGTTGTCACAGTGTTAGGTATGTTGACGGATGTAAGGGATTCGCACACTTTAAAAGCCCCCTTTCCAATAGTCGTCACAGAGTTAGGTATGTTGACGGATGCAAGGGAAGTGCACCAAGAAAAAGCCGACTCTCCAATAGTCGTCACAGAGTTAGGTATGGTGTATTCGGAACCGTCTTTACCTGTAGGGTACGCAACTATCGTTGTCTTGTCTTTATTGAACAAAACACCGTCAATGCCAATATAATTAGGATTGTCTGATGCAACACCGATGGATGCAAGGGAATGGCAAGGAGCAAAAGCCCCCGCTCCAATAGTCGTCACAGAGTTAGGTATGTAGATGGATGCAAGGGAAGTGCACCACCAAAAAGCCTCCTCTCCAATAGTCGTCACAGAGTTGGGTATGTTGACGGATGCAAGTGAAGAGCAATGAAAAAAAGCCAACTCTCCAATAGTCGTCACAGAGTTAGGTATGTCGATGGATGCAAGGGAACAACCCCCAAAAGCCTCCTTTCCAATAGTCGTCACAGAATAATTCCCTCCCCCATACTCAATGGTATTGGGTATGACAACATCCGTGAGTTTGTTGCTAATGTCATATCCCGTGACAGTAGCGACCTTGGTGTCTGTGTCAAGGCTATACACAAGATTCCCGATAGTAACGTCAGAAATGGTCTCTGCACCAGCCGCCATAGCTACCAACAGCAGCATCGTGGCGGTCAATAGTTTTAGTGTCTTCATAAATTTAAAATTTAGGTTGTTTGGTTGAACTTTTATATGTGTTTTGGTACTGCAAATTTAGCAAAAAAATACATACAAAAATTTTCATAGCGATTTGTTTTTGTGATTTTGCGGCTTTTAAAGCCAACACGGCATCTAACCCCTAAAGGCAGTCAAAATGGCAAAAGTCTCTGTGCGTTTGGGGTGGCGCATGGGCTGATGTCTGTGAGGCGTGTCGCCCTTGGGTGTAAACGTGTGCCGTCCGCACGTCAAGGGGATGTCGTATATGCGCCATGGAAAGAGGCTCTTTGCGTCAGCAAGGTGGCACTATGGCGTGTGCAAAGAGCCACTTTTGAGACCCTAAAGAGCCTTTTTTTGAGACCCTAAAAGAGTTGCTTTTTTAACCCCATAGGGTCGCTTTATAATGGAAGTGCCACTATCGAATGACTTAAGGACCCGCTTTGAGTCCGAAACAGCCGCTTTTGAAAAATTCGCAGGCGGCACATCTGCAAGGTTGTGTAGTTGTCTCAGAGCGTGCAAAGCACATCCGTATCAAGCCAAAAGGCCACGGAGCGGCTTCTTGTAGTGCCATTCCGTGACCTTCATGTGCAGGTGTGTGCTAATGGTGAACTGTGTGTCGCGCTGTCTTGTGTGTCGCGTGTATGCATATCGTCCCAACCGGGTCATGCGTTATTAGTCCTCCACCGTCTCCACCAGCTGGTTTCCCACGGTCTCCATGCGTTTCTGTGCGGTGCGGCTCACGCTGAGAATAACCCCTATGTATATGCAGTTGATTATGGAAGAGGTGCCTCCCTTGCTTATCAGCGGCAGCGGCTGTCCCGTCACGGGTGCCAGCCCCACTGCCACGGCCATGTTAAAGAGAGCCTGCGTCACTATCAACAGGGCGAAGCCCATGGCGAGCAGGGCGGGGAATGTGTTTTCGCAGCGGCTTGCTATGCGTCCTGTCCTGAACAGCAGCAGTATGTATAGTCCAGCCACGAATATGGCTCCCGTTATGCCCATCTCCTCTATTATTATGGCGAAGATAAAGTCAGAGAAGGCCTGCGGTATGGTGATACATCCCGTGGAGCTGCCGGGTCCTTTGCCTATGATGTTTGACTGCACGATGGAAATGTTGGCGAAGATGACCTGCTGGTCGTCGTCATAGTTGAGTTCGCTCGGCTTAAGCTCCTTGTTGTCGAGAAATTTGTATATGCGCGACTTCCATGTGTCAAACCTGTGGAATATTTTTTCGACCATAGACTTTTTCTTCTTCACTTTCTCTGCCGTGTCCTTGCCAGCCCCTGCCACCATCTCGGTCTTTTGCGCCTGCTTGGCGGCTTCCGCTTTTTTCTCGTTGCCGAGCAGGAGAGTGAGTGTCACCACCACCGCCACGGACAGCACCGCCACTCCGAGCAGCTTGCCGAGTTGTTGTCTCGGCACCTGCCCTATGAACATCATTAGGAATATCACGAGGCATATCAGCACGCCTGTCGAGAGGTTTTCGAGGGCTATCGGCGTGACGAGAAAGGCGCATATCACGAGTATGTACTTCATCGCCTTGGGGTCGGCGCCGTGTCCTGTCTGCATCGCGCTCAATATTCGTGCCGTGGCAAGCACGAGGCTGCCCTTGGCTATCTCCGATGGCTGGAACTGTATGCCCAGTATGCTGGTCCATCGTGTCGCTTCGTTGGTGGCCTCCTTGGTAGTAAGAAACAGCCATATCATCAGTCCGAATGACAGGGCGAGCATAAAAGGTGTCAGCACCTTGAAGTAGCCGCATTTGATGTTGAGCGTCACCACCATTGCCGCCACTCCCAGGAGCAGCAGTCCGCAATGTTTAATCATCGGGGCGATGTAGTTGCCCGTCTTGTAGGTGATTTGGGGCGATGACGAGTAGACCTCGATGATGCTTATGAGGCACAGGAAGAAGAAGATCATCCATATCACCTTGTCGCCCTTGAATATGTTTGACAAAGAAAAGTTTGCCATTGTCTTTCTCCAATATAAAGTTGAGTGTTTGTTGTTGTGCTGCCTGCGTCCCGTGTGGCGGCATCATGTGCGGCCGTGGGCTGTGCAGGCTGCGTTTGTGCGAGAGTCAGCCCGCGTGCATGCACTCTTTACAGGCTTCTCACCGCGTCCTTGAACTGCTCGCCGCGGTCTTCCATGTTCTTGAACAGGTCAAAGCTGGCGCAGCAGGGACTCAGCAGCACGGTGTCGCCCGGCTCTGCCAGCTCGTAGCACGCCGCCACGCAGTCTTTCATGGAGTGGGTGTCGCGTATGGTGATGCCCATGTCGCCGAAGAAGCCGTGCAGCTTGGCGTTGTCAGCCCCGAGAAACACGAGAGCCTTGCACTTCTTGGCCACCAGATCCCTTATGGCGTTGTAGTCGTTGCCCTTGTCCTTGCCGCCGATGATGAGTATGGTGGGCGTGTTCATGCTCTCGAGTGCATACCAGCAGGCATCCACGTTAGTGGCCTTTGAGTCGTTGACATACTGCACGCCCCTTACCTTTGCCACTTTCTCAAGCCTGTGTTCCACGCCAGGGAAGTTGCCGAGGCTTTCCTTGATGATGCTGTTCTTGATGCCCGATATGTTTGAGGCAATGCCTGCCGCGAGCGAGTTGTAGATGTTGTGTTTGCCCGTGAGCGAGAGAGCCTCCTGCTCCATGTTAAACGGCGTGGGCTTTTCTATGACATACTCCCCGTCGGCGAGGTAGCCTATCGCGCCTTTCTCCTTGAGCTCGGAGAATGGATATTGTATTGACTTGATGTCATATTTCTCCAGTTCGCGCTTGATAATGGGGTCGTCGTTCCAATAGATGAACGAGTCGTTGCCCGTCTGGTTTTGTATTATCCTCATCTTAGAGTCCACATAGTTCTGCATGCAGAAGTCGTAGCGGTCGAGATGGTCGGGCGTGATGTTGAGCAGGATGGCTATGTCGGCGTGAAAGTCATACATGTTGTCGAGCTGGAACGAACTCAGCTCTATAATGTAATACTCGTGCGGCTCCTCAGCCACCTGCAGGGCGAGCGATCTGCCGATATTGCCTGCGAGACCAGCGTCATAGCCTGCGGCCTTGAATATGTGGTAGATGAGCGATGTGGTTGTGGTCTTGCCGTTAGAGCCTGTGATACATATCATCTTGGCATTGGTGTATCTGCCTGCGAACTCTATCTCGCTGATGATGTGTATGCCTTTTGCTATGGCCTTTGCCACGATGGGTGCCTTGTCGGGTATGCCCGGGCTTTTGATTATTTCGTCGGCGGAGAGTATCCTGTCTTCGGAGTGTGTCAGCTCCTCCCATTCTATGCCGTGTTCGTCGAGCATTTTCTTGTATCTGTCCTTAATGGCAGACATGTCGCTCACGAACACCTCAAATCCCTTTTTCTTTGCGAGTACGGCTGCGCCGGCTCCGCTTTCTCCGGCTCCAAGTATTGCGATGCGTTTCATTTGCTGTGTTATGTTTGCGGTGCGTTGCATTGCTTGCACCTTTTTATCTTATCTTGAGTGTTATTATGGTGAGTGCCGCGAGTATGATGGTCACTATCCAGAAGCGTATTGTAATCTTCGACTCATGCACGACGCCTCTCGGTCTCGCTATCAGGTATCGACATTCGGGGTCGAGCTGCGACTGCTGCGTGCGGAAGTTGTCGTGGATGGGCGTGCGCTTGAAGATACGTTGCTTTACGCCCCTGCGTTTGCCGAGCTTGTAGTAGTAGACCTGCAGTATCACGCTGAGGCTCTCCACGAAGAAGATGCCGCAGAGTATCGGTAGCATCAGCTCCTTGTGTATTATGATGGCGGTCACGGCTATGATGCCGCCTATGGTGAGCGACCCCGTGTCGCCCATGAACACCTGTGCGGGGTAGGCGTTGTACCACAGGAAGCCGA
>CAMGFM010000132.1 GCA_946055365.1 uncultured Prevotella sp.
TTGGCGTTCATTCCCGTGTGCTGTGGTCATCATTCATTGGAGAAATCTGCCACCATCTTTCTGTACATGCTATACAGGCGTGTTCGAGAGATATATCCTGTGATTACGCCATCGGTGTTAAGCACAGGCAGATAGCGTGCGCCAGTGGTGTCAAACTTCTGCATGACGGTCTCCATCGGGTCGTTCATGCCGAGTCTTTTGTTTATGGGAAGCATGAGTTGGCTCACGGTGAACTTGTTGTATAGCTCTGCCCTAAACATGATGTGCCTTATCTTCGTGATGTCTATCTCTCCGAGCATGATGCCAGCCTCGTTCACCACGGGAATGAAGCTCGTGTGGCTCTTGGAGATGGCGTTCACCAGTTTGCCGAGCTTCATGTCGGGACTCACGTGCGTGAAGTCGCGCTCCACGACGCTGTCGAGACTCATCAGAGTGAGCACCGACTTGTCGGTGTGGTGTGTCACGAGCTTGCCTTCGCGTGCGAGACGCATGGCGTATATGCTGTGAGGCTCAAAGATGCTTATGGTCATCACCGAGCTGATGCTCACGATCATCAAGGGCATGAACAGGCTGTAGCCGTTGGTTATCTCGGCTATGAGGAATATGCCTGTGAGCGGCGCGTGCATCACTCCTGCCATCACTCCCGCCATGCCCAGCATGGTGAAGTTCTTTTCAGGCACATAAACGTCAAACCCGTTGATGTTCCACAGCCTTGCGAAGAGAAAGCCCAGAAATCCGCCCACGAATAGTGACGGCGCGAATGTTCCGCCGCAGCCTCCGCCGCCGTTGGTGGCTGCCGTGGCAAACGTCTTTGTGAATATTACGAGGGCTATATAGGGCAGCAGCATGTAGCCGTTGCCATAGAAGAGCGAGTTTTTGAGCACCTGGTTCCAGTCGTCCTCGCTTGTGCCGTTGAGCAGGATGTTTATCGCGCTGTAGCCCTCTCCGTATAGCACCGGAAAGATGAATATCAGCGAGCTGAGCATCACGCCTCCGAGGGCGAGCTTGGCGTATCTGTGGTTTTTGAGGCGCGTGAACAGCATCTCACAGGCCGACATCGAGCGTATGAAATAGAGGCTTGTCAGGCCGCACACAATGCCCAGCAGTATGTTGGGATAGACCCTTTCCACGCTCCATTCGTTGTCGAGATGAAAGGTGAAGAGCGAGTCACAGCCCACAAAGATGTAAGTGAAGCATGTGGCGGTGACCGCCGAGGTCAGTATGGGCAGCAGTGACGCCATGCTAAGGTCCACCATCAGCACCTCCAGCGTGAACACGAGTCCGGCTATAGGTGCCTTGAATATGCCTGCTATGGCGGCGGCGGCGCCACAGCCCACAAGCAGCATCAGTGTCTTGTTGTCCATGCGAAACCACTTGCCGAGATTGCTGCCTATGGCCGACCCAGTCAGCACGATAGGGGCCTCTGCGCCCACGGAGCCGCCGAAGCCTATGGTCACCGCAGACGCTATTACCGATGTCCAGCAGTTGTGTCCCTTGAGCTGTGAGCGTTTGGATGATATGGCATATAGTATGCGTGTGATGCCGTGTGATATGTTGTCCTTCACCACGTGCCTCACAAACAGCGAGGTGATGAATATGCCTATCACGGGAAAGAGCAGATACATCCAGTTAGACGACGCTGAGTTGAAGTTGGATGTCAGTAGTCTCTGTATCTCGTGTATTATGGAGTGCAGGGTGTATGCTGCCACCGAGGCAAAGAAGCCTATGAAGAAGGCCAGGATGATGGTGGCCTGCCTGTCCGACAGATGTTGCCTGCGCCATTCATAGAGCCTGTCTTGCAGTCTGTCCCGTTTGTTGTCTGTCAATAGTGTTGTCGTTTCTTCCATGCGTGGCTTTTACTTTCGTATGATGGTGACTATGCCGTCTTTTGTCAGCTTTATGATGCTGCTCGGAGTGTGCGGCTTGTGTTCCTGCCGCCTTGTGAAGCACACATAGTCCACCGCGTCGATTATCTCGGGCGCGATGTCGCGGTAGTTTTGTGCCGTCGGCTCGCCGCTGACGTTTGCGCTTGTGCTTACGATGGGCTTTTGAAATCTGTAGCACAGCTCTTTAGAGAACGCCTCTCTGGTGATGCGCATGCCTATGCTGCCGTCTTCTGCCACGAGATTGGGCGCAAGGTTTACTGCACCGTCAAGTATCACGGTCGTGGGCTTGTCTGCCACCTCGAGCAAGTCCCATGCCACGGCAGGCACGTCGCGCACATAGCGTTGCACGCGTCCGTCGGAGTCGGCGAGACAGATGAGTGCCTTGGAGTCGTCGCGCTTTTTTATGTCATAAATCCTTGCTACGGCCTTCTCGTTTGTGGCGTCACAGCCCAGTCCCCACACCGTGTCGGTGGGGTAGAGTATCACTCCTCCCTTTCTCAACACCTCAACGGCGTTCTGTATGTCTTCCTTTAGTGTCATGTCTTTGATTGGTTTTTAATTGAACAATCAGGATGATATAATTCGCAAAGGTACGGAAATTTGGCAAAAAGAGCAAATGTGTGGCTGAAAATTCTTATCTTTGCAGCCCGGAGTTTAGCTTGCAAAGGCTGTCATCACGGGTTGTCGGTGTCTTGGTGCGCATGTCCAGTGGCGGCTCTTCGTTTTGCGTGCGCATGGTCGCGGCTTGCGTGCCGCAATATGCGTGCTGGGTCAATATCATAAGACTAAGAAAAAATCATAAAATACAAAGGAAAACCTACGGGAAGCATGAGTATGGAAAAGAAAGACTTGCGTATAGTGTTCATGGGAACGCCCGACTTTGCGGTGGCATCCCTAAAGGAGCTTGTTGAGAACGGATATAATGTGGTGGCAGTGGTCACTCAGCCCGACAAACCAGTAGGTCGGCATGGCTCAGTGTTGCGTGCCTCTGCCGTCAAGGAATACGCGCTTGCAAAGGGGCTGCCAGTGTTGCAGCCTGAGCGCATGAAAGACGAGGCGTTTGTGGAGACTCTGCGCTCCTATAATGCCGACCTGCAGGTAGTGGTGGCGTTCAGGATGCTGCCCGAGGTGGTGTGGGACATGCCACGCTTCGGTACGTTTAACGTACATGCCGCCCTGCTGCCGCAATATCGTGGCGCGGCTCCCATCAACTGGGCTGTCATCAACGGCGAGACAGTGACTGGTGTCACCACATTCTTCCTCGATCACGACATAGACACAGGCAGGATAATCATGCAGAGGGAGTTTGGCATACCCGACGATGCTGATGTGGAGTATGTATATGACGGTCTGATGTCGCTCGGAGCGTCTATTTGCCGCGACACTGTGGACCTTGTCATGGCCAATGACGGCAATGTTCCTTCGTGTGCGCAGCCAGAGGACGTGGAGCTGAGGTGTGCGCCCAAGATATTCAAGGAGACGTGCCGCATAGTGTGGAGTCAGCCTGCCAAGCGCGTCTATGATTTTGTCAGAGGGCTGTCTCCCTATCCTGGCACTTGGACCATGCTGGTGGCGGATGCTGACGGCACGCCCTCGTCTTCGGTGTTAAAGGTGTTCAAGACGAGCAAGACGGGCGAGAGGTGCGACGCTGCCCCAGGCACGTTGAGCGTGCGACGCACGAGACTGTTTGTGGCAACTGCCGACGAGTGGCTTGAGATAACCGAGTTGCAGGCTGCTGGCAAGAAGCGCATGTCTACGGCAGACTTTCTTAATGGCTTTAAGAACATAGAGGCTTGTAGGCTGGAGGAATATCGCGCGTAGCGTCCTCAGCATGGCTGTCTGTAACAATTTCTTGCGTTTGGGGATAATATGGCAAGTGGCATTTTACGATCGTAGAGTGCCACTTTTCCTATGCCAAAGTGGCACTTTTCATCCCCGAAAGTGCCACTCTGCCGATGCCGCGGGCTTGCTTGCCGATGGCGTGGCATACATTGGGCCTTGCATGGCACGGCTTTGTGACTATGCAGTTTGCCTGTTGCCTGTAATACAATGCAAAAAGCCCTGCAAGAACAAGGCCTCCATTGCGTGTGGTGTGGTCTTGAGTCTTGCAGGGCAAATGTTTACGGCTGATTTTAACAGCCTCCACCTTAAATGTAAATGATTGCTTTATGGCTGGTTGTGCCTTGTTATAGGCTGTGCGTCACAGACAATGTCGGTCGCCATGTGCGCTTCTGGTGTCTCTGCTGTGGTGGTTCGGTCCTTATCTCTGCCACCACTTCTTCTTTTTCGGCGGGTCTTGTGCGTGCAGACCCCTTGTGTTCTCCCTTATTATGTCGCTCCAAGTCAGGTTCTCGTGTATCATGCGATAGATGAGTCCCCAGTCTGGCAGTCCTCCTATGTTTCTGTCGTCAATGAAAAGGTCCACTTTGAGCTTGCGTGAGAAATGGTTGTTGTTTTGTGGTTCCTCTTCAGGATAGTCCCTGTTGACGGCATAGAACGTGATGCCCTTGTTCTTGCACCATTCGATGGCTTCCTCCAGCAGGTTTCCCTCCCTCACGGTCCACAGGATGATTCTGTGGTTTTCCTTGATGAGCATTTTCAAGGTATCGGTCGCGAAAGGAATTTCGCGACCGATGCTTGGGTATCTGTGTTCAACTATTGTGCCGTCAAAATCTACTGCTATAGTCATAAGCGTATGCCAGTTTTTTTATGTATAAAGTCATGCGTTACACCTTTATAGAGTCGTCGTTCTTGTTGCCATAGCCGCTCTTTGAGTAGTTGCCATAGCGTCCATAATGACCATAGTTGCCATAGCCGCCGTAGCTGCCATAGCCTCCACCCTTGCCATAGCGTCCATACTTGGCATATTTGCCAT
>CAMGFM010000133.1 GCA_946055365.1 uncultured Prevotella sp.
TCGCGTGCCTTGCGGGCGGCTGTCTCGTCGCATGTCATGAAAGCCTGAAACTCCTTCTTGCCGTCCTTGTCGCGCACAAGTACAAAGTGTATCTTCACAAGATTGGAAAGTTTGGCATTAACAGCCTGCTCAAAGGCATAGCCAAACTTGTCTATCTCCTCAACTTCCTCATCGAGGTTGGTAGAAGAGGCAAGACTCTTCATCTTACCAACAACCTGCGACTTGGCACGCATTGCATAGTTGGCAACACCGTCGTGTATAGCGTTCTGGCGACCTATCTTCGGGTTCTTGCCAATGGCAATGCCAGTGATGACAATGTGGTTTTCCTCGTCTGCCTCAATATACTCACGATATTTTGTGAGCGCATACTCCATAGTGGAAGTAGTGGCATACAAAGACCAGCCTTGCTTTTTCCATTCCTTGCAAGTCTTCTTGACATCTTTCTTCAACAACTTAGACTGTGCGAAAGACGCTGTAGACACTCCAAAAATCACTGCTACGAGCAGCATCAAGTTCAAAAATCTCTGTTTCATAGTTCTTTCTGTTTATTGTTGTATATTATATTTCGCTTCCTTTTCTCTATTGTTTCCACCTCCACGGTGTCACCGTCACCAGTTGGTAGTGTAAGGCAATGACACCTTTATCTTCTCTATAGCCCCTGTCGTGGGATTTGCCACGGTGATATAGCCGTCCACTGTGCCAAACGGATTGGCCTTTGACTTGCGCAAGGATATAGTGCCTTCACACATGAGCTTTACTTGTATGATGCCCTTGGTGCTGTACACAGCATTAATGTCGTCAAACACCAGCGGAGTAACCATGTCTGGTGTTAAAATTTCCAAAGATTTCAGCCCAAACTTGTGTCCTCCACGGTTGTTGAGCGATATTCTCACCGTCACGTTGCTCACCGTGCGGTTTTGCGAGTCAACCGATTCTGCCAAGAACACCACCTTGCCCTCTGGCACTATGGAGAACGCTCCCGTGGCTGCCATGCCTCCCGAAACAGAAGAGAGCCTTACCCTGTGGCTGATGTTGGTTTTCTCTATGCGCAACTGCACGTCGAGCTGATTGTCTTCCTCTGGCAGACAGTCCTCAGTGCTGTAACTGATGATAAATGCGCCGTCTGACGGCTGCACGCTTATGCCCGAGGCACAGTTGGATGTCACCTTCGGCATCTTTGAACACCTCACGGGCTGCCCGTTGAGCATCACCACACAACGGTATTTGCCCTCACCCACAAACTCGCCTGCCAAAGACAGTGCGTCATAAAGGTTGCGATAGCGCACGGCAAGACCGTCCACCTGCTTGAGTCTCACGTCGTCAAAGAAATATTCGCGCAATGTTATAAGCTCGGTTATGGCATCCTTGATTTCCTCCACCGCAACTATGTCGTCAATGCCCTCCTCCAGAGCCTTGACTTTGGCCATCATGTCATCGTCAAGTTTCTGAAATTCGGTCTGCAACTTGTGCAAGTCGATCTTAGAAAGCGGATAAAGCACCGAATACTCATAGTTTTCGACACCCGTCTTCTTGTCGCGCACGCGCACCCAATACAACTCCTTTATCTTTGTGGGCGATATGCCTTTGAGGAAAGGCAGGTTGGCCGACTTTATCTTTGAGATCATCTCAAACTGTGACTTGGAATACACGTCGTCATTCTGCACTACCTCCATGTCGTGAGAAGACTGCATGACACTCACGTTGCTTGCCACCGAAAGGATGATGCGCTCGGTCACCACCGACATCACTTTTGCCTGTGCTTCGGCAAGGCTGCTGGCATTGACGGTCACCACTATATGGCCGTCAACAGCTGTCGAAAGCCACGTCGGGGCTTTCTTGGCACTGCTCTCTATCACCTTTTTCTGCGCTGACACCGCCGTGAGCGTGAGCACAGAGATAAGCAGACATATTATACGTCTCATGTGTACTTTGATATTAAATGTTTATATGGGGCGTATGCTGCCCACTGTTAATGTGTCTTATACTTTTAATAAATGCACCTTATACCTTAGGTCTCACAAATGACACCGTTGGCATTACGTATGGCACTTTCAGCTTTTCCAAAGAGCCACTTTTAATTTTCCAAAGTGGCACTTTTTTTTCCCAAAGTGGCTCTTTGGTTTTCCTAAGTGCCACTTTGATTTCCCCAAGTGCCACTACAGATTTTTCATGTGCCACTTTTAACGAGACAGGTCACGCACCAAACAGCAGACTCCTGCCCTACTTCCATTGCACGGCGAGGTTTTTCAGCTCCACCACAACATCTCCCAACCCAATCTTGACATAAGAGAGCGTGTCAAACGCATTGTCAAGACCGAGGATATGAAACTGCTCCTTGACCTTGAGGTTTTTGGGAAACGGGCGTGTCGTTGAGTATTTGTCATCGGCTATCATCAGTTCCTTAAGCTCCGTACCGTTGTCGTCATACGCCAACATTGTCTTGCACCACTCATTGCTGCTGTTGCCATAAGCCCCCTGATTGACTATCTCTGCCGTGATGGTGATGCGCTTGAGCGTCGCGTCACCCACACAAGACAGCACCTTAAATGCAAGTCCGGGCTTTGAGATGGTCAGGTCATAGTTCAACGGCTTGCTCACGGGCTGAGCCACCGGCTCAACAACGGGCTGCGGTGCGGGCTCCACGACGGGCTGCGGCACGGGAGCGTCATCGGGCAGCTCCACAGGGTCGTCTATGGGCATGGGAGCAGGCACGCCAAGATTTTCCAATATCTGTCGCTGCAGCTCATAGGCCTGATCGAAGCACGGCATATTGGCAGACGCGCCAGAGAGATAGCACACGGCCTCCTCATAGCGTTTCTGGTTGTAGAGAGCCTTCGCCTTCTGCATGATGGTGGCGCAGTTCTCGGCATAGTAGTCGGCTATCTTCTGTCTTGCCACACGTATGAAGCGTGTGAAAGCAGGGTTTGTGACCTTTATGCCATTGACCAGCGAAAGCACCGCCTTGTCCTTGTTGCCATTGACAACCGCCTCCACCGGCACGGAAACATAATAATACTCCGCTCCGTCAACACTGTTCTTTGCAAAAAGCACCAGCTCGCCCTTCGCCATTGTCACACTGCGCACCGTGCCTTCTGATGTCAGCACATCGGTAAGCGTGATGTGCGGCTCTATGGCAAAGACATTATATACGTCAGCGGCCGCGGCACTGTTTCTGTTCAGCACTTGCTTGAGCTTGACATGCAACGCCTCTATCACCTCATCGCCGAGTCCTGCATCCGTACACTTATGTAGGTTGAACTGTATGGCAGTAGGCGACTGCGAAAAAGCGGCCATGCCACACATGCACAGCAATAATGACAGGATTATCTTCTTCATATCATTCCCTCCTTTTCGTTGATTACTTAATTATTATCTCCAGTTTTTGTCCCTGTGCCGTTACTGTTGCCTTATAGGCATCGTCAAACTGCGCCTTAAAGAACTTCTTGACATCGCTCGAGAAGTTGGACAGAGTGTAGGAACGTCCGCGTTCTTGATTCCACAAGGGCACGTTGAGCGTCACGTGTATGTACTTGTCGGTGTTGTTGTTCATGTCATACACCGAGTTGTGGGCATGTTCGCGCAGCCACTCGTCCAGTGCGTCCTTGAAATTGTCGCCCGTGGCGGGACTGTCTTCGTCAAAGTCCCAGTCGGTGACCGATGTTGCCAGCGTGATGTCCATATATACCTCACGCCCTTCTGCCACCATGCGCTCAAAAGCACTTGTCATCTGTGCGAAGAAGTCATCCTTGATGTTCTTCACGGCATACTCCACAAGCTCAGTGTCAGACACCTTGCCCTTGTAATACTTGCCGCTGGGGAACGTGGCCACGGCAAGGTTGCCATTGGTCTGCGCCTCCACGGCCTCAATAGAGAGGTTGCACTCCTGCTGGTTGCTGGCATCAGTCCTTATGTCTGCCCCTACGGTGATGATGATGTCACCCGGCAACTGCTGCGTGAGCATTGTCCTCACGTCAGTCTGGCTGTCGGTTCTCATCATCTCATTGTTGGCGGCATTGCGCAGCTGTGAGATAAAGTTGCGTGTCTTGTAGCCATGCTTGGAGAACTCCTGCGTCACCTTATCCAAGGCATACTTCAACGCCGGGGTGTTCTCCACAACCTTGCGGTAGGCCTCAAAGTCCGTGCCTTGCGATGATTTCACAAACGGCACTATCACTATCGTCGGCTTGAGCGCAGTGGTGCTTGCCGTCTGACGGTCCGCCACGCCCCACGACGGCGATACAGGTATCTTGTTGAGCTGTATGTCGGCTATGAGTGACTTCAGGTCAATAGTAAACTGCACCGTGACCCTCACATTCTTGCCCACCTTGTGATCCTCGACGTTCTTCACCTCGGTGGTGATGAAGTTTACAAAACGTGACTCACTGTAAAACCTATAGTCATAGTCCTTGCGCTCGACCGCCATCATAGGCGTGCCGTCCTTGACGCCGTCCACGCCGACATGGAAAAGGGTGTGAAACGCAGACTTGATGGCCTGCTGCTGTGCGTCTTTCTTCTTTTCTGCCGTGCCAGAAGCCCTCACTGTGACGGTGTTGCCGTCCTGAGCCACTACCTTGGCATCGGTTGAAAAATTCTGTGCGCTTGCCACCGTGCTTACAAGCAAGAACAATATTGCCGCAAATACTTTCCTTATCATGATTGGGTTAATATTATAGTTGTTTGACTTACTTATATTGATATATGTATAGGCTATATAATTTAGGTGTAACCATTATGCTGTCATGCGTGAG
>CAMGFM010000134.1 GCA_946055365.1 uncultured Prevotella sp.
CTACTTGCGTCCGGTGCTCAGAGTGAGTTCTATGACGAGGTGCTGCGCGCCCTTTGGGGATATGTGGGTGACAAGATGAACATGCCTGTCGAGCGGCTTTCGCGCGACAATATCACCGAAAATCTCGTGTCACACGGCATACCGCAGTCCACCATCGACAGTTTCCTCTCCGCATTAGACGAGTGTGAGTTTGAGAGATACGCCCCTGGCGATGCGGCAGGCAACATGACCAAGACCTATAACACTGCTGAGGCAGCCATCATGGATATAGAGAACACATTAAAATCAACACACAAGAACAGGCGGAGCGTGTCGCCCACGGCCAGTGTGCTGTTGGCCATGCTGATGGCGTTTGCCGCCATCACCGCATTTGCCTCTGTCACCGCCCGTGCTGCCACCAAGGCTGAGGCCGACGCCGCTTATGCGGGCGGCGACTATGCCCGTGCTGCCGCCATCTACGAGCAGCTACTCGTCAAGGAGCAGAGCGGCGAGCTATACTACAATCTCGGCAATGCCAAGTATCGCCTCGGCGAGTCCACGCAGGCTATCATCGCCTACGAGCGTGCCTTGCGTTTCACCCCGGGCGACGCTGACGCGCGCTACAATCTGGAGTTTCTTTACAGTAAGACCGTCGACAGGGTAACGCCAGTGACGGAGATGTTTTTCGTGACATGGTATCGTGCCGTGCGCAACATGTGCAACTACAGTCTGTGGGCCATATTCTCTGCGTCGATGTTTGTCATTATGCTGTTCCTGATAATGGTCTATCTGCTGTCATCGCCGCAGTGGCTGCGCAAGGTAGGCTTTTTCGGGGCCATGGTTGCGGCATTGCTGTTTGTGACAGCCACTGTTTTCTCCTGCCAGCAGAAGCATGTCTTTGACGCACGTGCCAAGGCGGTGGTGACAGAGCCGTCTGTCAATGTGAAGAACACTCCTTCGGATGCAGGCAGCGACTCTTTCGTGATACACGAAGGCACGAGGGTGCATATCATTGACCGCACGATGAAGCAATGGTATAACGTGCGGCTTGACGATGGCAAGGAGGGATGGTTAAAAAAGTCACAGGTTGAGGTAATATGATGTCGTTACTGCACATAGAGTCTATAATGGAGCTTGACCGCGCGTTGCTGTCGTGGTTCAACGGCAGCCATTCCATGTTTCTTGACGCATGGATGACAGTGCTCACGGCGGGCGTGACATGGCTGCCGCTATATGTCATGCTGCTGTATATGGTGGTCAAGAACAACGAGGCCATGACCCACATCCTGCTTGTCGTGAGTTGTGTGGCTCTGTGCATACTCCTTGCCGACGGAATGGCCGACGGCATAGCCAAACCCATGGTGCAGCGATGGCGGCCGAGCAACGACCCTATAATAAAATATGGTGTTGAGATTGTGTCTGTGCGTGGCAGCAGTTATGGTTTCTTCTCTGCCCACGCCGCCAACACATTCTCGCTGGCCGTGTTTGTGTCGCTGCTGGTGCGCAGCAGGCTCATGACGGTGTCACTGGTGACGTGGTCGCTGGTCAACTGCTACACGCGCATGTATCTTGGCCTTCACTATCCGTTAGACATCCTCTGCGGACTGCTGTGGGGCGGCCTGTCGGCATTGGTGTCATACATGCTTTATCTCCGCATCTTCCTGCGCCTGTCGCCTGTCAACAATTATGTGTCGTCACAATACACTTGCACGGGCTATAGCTACAACGACATAGACAATGTGATGCTCGTGCTGATGCTCACGCTTGCCTACACCCTGCTCAGGGCGGTGTATATGGTGTTTTAGTGGCTGACAGGCACGGCAGGACAGCCATGAGGCATGGCGCGTATCGCCCTGCGCCGTTTTATTCTGATGAACTTTTATCATGGCATGTGTATCTTTGCGACATGCCAACCTGCATATATGGAAACAAGACATATACAAATTAAGGACTATAACTATCCGCTGCCAGATGAGCGAATAGCCAAATTTCCCATTGCCAACCGTGACCATAGCCGTCTTCTGGTCTATCGTCACGGTGAGGTGACCCAAGACATGTTTTATAATATCACTCACTACCTGCCCAAAGGCTCTCTCATGGTGTGCAACAACACCAAGGTGATACAGGCGCGCCTGCATTTCCGCAAGGACACGGGCGCGCTCATTGAGATATTCCTTCTTGAGCCATGCGTGCCAGCAGACTATGAGCGCATGTTTGTGTCAAGAGGCTCGTGTTCGTGGATTTGTCTTGTGGGCAACCTCAAGAAATGGAAGGGCGGCACGCTCTCGCGTGTTGTCAGAGTGCATGACAGAGACGTGACGGTGAGCGCGTCGCGTGCCGATGCGGTGCATACGGGTCATCGCATAGACTTCTCGTGGGACGACGACACGCTCACCTTTGCCGACCTGCTCGACGCTGTGGGCGAGCTGCCCATACCTCCCTATCTCAACCGTGACACCGTGGAGAGTGACAAGGTGACCTATCAGACCGTCTACTCCAAAATCAAGGGCTCGGTGGCGGCTCCCACGGCAGGGCTGCACTTCACTCCCGAGGTGCTGTCTGCCATTGATGCCTGTGACATTGACCGTGAGGAGGTCACGCTGCACGTCGGGGCAGGCACGTTCAAGCCCGTCAAGGCCGAGGAAATAGAGGGTCATGAGATGCACACCGAATATATCTGTGTCAGCAGGCGCGTGTTGCAGAGTCTGCTTGACCATGACGTGTCGGCGATAGCCGTAGGCACCACCAGCGTGAGAACTCTCGAGAGTCTTTATTATATAGGTGTGAGGCTTGAGGCAGGGCTTGACCTCTCCGAGGATGAGCTGCACGTCAACCAATGGGAGCCTTATGACAATGCTGCTGCCCGTGACGTGACACCGCGCCGTGCCATAGAAAACATCCTGGCCTATCTTGACCGTCACGATCTTGACGCTCTTCACACAAGCACGCAGATTATCATTGCCCCGGGCTATGTCTATAAGATAGTCAAGATGCTGGTCACCAATTTCCATCAGCCGCAAAGCACCCTCCTGTTGTTGGTCAGTGCTTTTGTCAATGGCGACTGGCGCAAGATTTATGACTATGCCCTTGCCAACGATTTCCGCTTTCTGAGCTATGGAGACAGTTCGCTGCTCATACCGTGACATAATGTCGTGAGCAAACTTTGCCTTGGCATCCGCAGAGTGCCGCTTGGCATCCACAGAGTGCCGCTTGGCATCCACAGAGTGCCACTTGGCATCCGCAGAGTGTCACTTGGCATCCGCAGAGTGTCGCTTGGCATCCCCTAAAGTGCCACTTCCCATTTATAAGGCGGCACATGTTCCATCCACACGGTGTCATCAGCACAGGTCGGCAAGGCGTGTGAGCCAGTATGCACGCCCCGTTTCTTGCCGTGACAGGTTTTCAAGGCTTGGGCTATGCACATGAGTCATGGCGAAACGACACGCTCTGGCAATCGCATGTTGAAGAATAATAATATCACATTTCACGCATAAGTATGAAAATAGGAGACAAAGTACAGTTCCTTAGCGAGAAAGGCGGCGGATTTGTAGCCGGCTTCAGAGGCAAGGACATAGTGTTGGTAGAAGACGAGGACGGTTTTCAGATACCAACCCCCATTTCTGAGGTTGTAGTAATGAGCGGTGCGGAAGAATACAAGTCTTCCAAGACCGCAGGGCCGAAGAAGGCTGGTGAGGCAGAGCCTGACGACACGTTCAATATGTCGGTAAAGGCAAAGCTCAACGCCATGTCGCCCGATGAGGACAGCGAGGAGACCGACCCCTCAGACTTTGACATCACGTTCAAGCCTGCTGTCGTGGAGCGTAAGGGCGGCAATAAGCTCAACGTATGCCTCTGCTTCGTGCCGCAAGACATAAAGAATTTTTCCAAGACATCGTTTGACTGTTACATCGTCAATGACAGCAATTTCTATGTGCGCTATCTTTACATGTCTCTTGACGGCACGTCCTCCACGCTGCGCTCGGAGGGAGAGATAGAACCCAACACAAAGGTGCATGTAGAGACGCTCACCTATGAGTCAATAGCCGAGCTGGAGCGAGTGCGCCTGCAGATGCTGTCCTACAAGCGCGACCGTGACTTCGTGCCAAGACCCGTCGTGGATGTGCAGTTCCGTATAGATAAGGTGAAGTTCTACAAATATCACGCCTTCCAGCCCAATCTCTTCTTTGACACGCCCTCTCTGCTCGTGCCTGTCGTTGAGGACGACGAGGTAAGGCAGCTCCTGCCCGTAGACGCAGGCAAGCTGGTGATAGGCGAGGAGGCAGACACAAAGGCAGCGCGCAAGGCTGCGACAACACACAAGCCTGTGGCACACGACAATGTCACCCCGCGCAATGCTGTGGCCAACGGCAATCAGCCGATAGTGGTTGACCTGCACGCCGACGAGCTACTTGAGACCACCGCAGGCATGGATTCTGCCGACATACTCAAGTATCAGCTCGATATATTCCGTCGCACTCTCGACGAGAACAAGCAGCATAAGGGACGCAAGATTATCTTCATACACGGCAAGGGTGAGGGTGTGTTGCGACATGCCATCGTTAGCGAGCTTAGATATAAGTACAAGAACTACCGCTATCAGGATGCTTCGTTCAGGGAGTATGGCTATGGGGCCACTCAGGTGACCATCAGATGACGGCATAGAGCAAGGCTTTTTATTATGGTGACCCAAAAGAAGATGCGTTTGCC
>CAMGFM010000135.1 GCA_946055365.1 uncultured Prevotella sp.
AGCTCCTGCGTCACCTCTGTCTGCCCTATGTAATAGCTCGACAGGGTCACCTTGTGGGCTGGCTTCTCCCAATCACTGGCATCGCTGCCCTGCTCCGCCGTGGCACCCATGGTGAACGTGCCGCCCTGCACAGGCTTCATCACAAACTTAACGCCCTTGACGTTAAACTCCAACGGGCCTCCCAATGACCTTGCCGCGACAGAGGATGCAGACAAGCCATCGCCAACGCCACCAGACTCGCCTGCCGCGCCTGATGCGACAGCAGCCTTGTCAAGCGTGCCGCTCAACACAACGGTCTCGCCCTCCTTGACCTGCGCCGTCAGCTCCTTGGTCACATAGCCGTCCTTTTTGAGAGTCACCTTACGGCTGCCTATCATCACGTCCTTAAACAAGTCAGGGCTTGTGCCGAGCCGCTTGCCGTCCACCCACACCTCACAGTCGAGGGGATTGTAGTTGACATTTATGACTCCCGTGCGTGTCTTCAGCGCAGGTATGCTCACGCTGCGGCTCTCTTTCTGTGCCAGCGACACCGACTCCTTGACACTGTGATAGCCCTCCTTGCGCGCCTCCACATGATAGCTGCCTGCCTTGAGCGTGCCTGTCCACCGGCTGTCGGAGGCTTGCAGCTGGTCGTTGACATAGATGGACGCGCCCGGGGTGGCGCACGACACATTGAGCGTCGCCATGACACTCTCCAGACTCACCTTGCGTGTCATCTTCTCCACGCCAAGGGTGAACGTGGCTGCCTGCGGCTCATAGCCGGGAGCCTGTATGGAGTAGGAATGGTCGCCGCGCGGCAGAAGAAGCACGAGAGAGCAGTCGGCGTTCAGGCTGTTAAGCTCATTGTCCACGGTGACCGTGGCATTGGCAGGCTCTACGCTGAGAACAAAATATGTCAGTCCGTCATCCTTGTCAGCGTCATCGTCGTCTCGTCCTGACGTTGCAAGCTCCATGACATAGGTTCTTGCCGACATGATGCTCATCGGTAAAGGATAGCGGTTGAGCGTGCCATATTTGGGGTGGCGTATGGTCATGAACTTAACAGCCCTCGGCACATACACCCACACCTCGCCCACGTGGTTGTCGTCGGTCTTGGTAACGCCCAGCATGCCCACGTCAAAGACAAAGCCCTTGTCTATGGTCTGTATGCGGATAAGGGCGCAGGTCTCGCCGTTCTGGTCAGTGACCTCCTCTATCTGTGGGGTAAGATCTTTCTCGTCATACACAAACGACTTCACCTTGATGGACTGTGCCACAGCCGCCAGACAGAAGATGCTCAGGAATATGGATAGTAATGCCTTGCGCATGGTTGTTAGTGTGTGTTTTTTTGCGTGATTGCGTTGTTTGTTTGTAAGATGTTCGCCGCCCTTGATGTTTTTTTAGATGCGTCACACATGATGTGAGGCACGTGACACGGGGAGAGACATCGCCTGCCACAGAGGCGACAGAGGCGACACGGACAGCGTGTGTGCTGACACGGGCAGCGTTGAATGATGTGTCTGCTTTGGAAAAACATTGGGCAAGCCCTCGGGGAAATGACACGTGAGCCTCGGGGAAATGACACGTGAGCCTCTGGCGACCTATATTTATTCGCAAAGCCGATGACTGGCATAACTGCCGCGGACCTCATGGCAGATGGCCACAAAGACCGCACGGACAATAGCAGCCATAGTCACCGAGGGCAAAGTTACGGAATTATTTTGTATGTGAGGCTATTTGCTCCCGCTTTTTTATCCCAAACAAGTCATTAGGACGCTATGATGATAATAACCTCCATTTTTGAACAAGAGTCAGAGAGCCGTCTTCTAATTGCTAAAGAGGCACTTTGCGATGACAAAAGTGCCTCTTTGCCACGACAAAAGAGTCACTTTGCGAACACCAAGCGGCTCTTTCGGAAAAGAGGCACGGCACGTTGCGCGTCTGCCATGCCCATTTTGCCTCTTTGCCAAGCCACCTTTATCTTGTGTGCCGCCCCTTTTCAACCTGCCTCAATGCAGGCGCGGCGAGAGCATCATTGCGGGTCTACGTCAAAATAGACCGTCACGGCGGCATAGCGTCTGTCTGCCACGACCGCCGTCTTGACACCGGCCATGCAGGCACGCGCCTTTTCAAGGTCTATGCCCTGCTCGAGCTTTACAATGACCTTGCGTATGCACTGCGACTTGACCCTTGCCACAGCCGGCTTGTCGGGTCCAAGCACGCGATCGCCAAACACCTGTCTGAGACGTGCCGCCATGTCTTCAGCGGCGGCCTCTACCGTGTCGTCACTCTTGTGTCGCAGATAGACATAGACGAGTCTGTGGAACGGCGGATAGCGAAACATGCGCCGCTCTTCAAGCACCTGCCGCGCAAAACTCCTGAAGTCATTTTTCACGACCTGCGCTATCACTGGCAAGTCCGCACTTCTGGTCTGCAACAACACAGTGCCGCGCTCTCCCCTGCGCCCCGCGCGACCGCTCACCTGCATCATCATGGCAAAAGCCTGCTCATAGGCGCGGAAATCGGGATAGTTGAGCATGGTGTCAGCGTCAAGTATGCCCACGAGACTCACATTGTCAAAGTCCAGACCCTTGCTCACCATCTGCGTACCGACAAGCACGTCGGTCTTGCCAGCCGAGAAGTCAGATATTATGCGGTCATAGGCATTGCGCGAGCGCGTGGTGTCGAGATCCATGCGTGCCACTCTCGCCTTGGGAAAAAGCTCGCGCAGCGCGTCCTCCACCTTTTCCGTGCCGCAGCCGCGCCCCATCAGCTCCGTGCCTTCGCAACACGGACAGCTCCTCGGCACACTATAGGCGCGCCCGCAGTAGTGGCAGGTCATCACACCCAGCGACTTGTGATAGGTGAGCGACACGTCGCAGCACTCACACTTGGGTACCCATCCGCAGGTGCGGCACTCTATCATGGGCGCGAAGCCGCGCCTGTTCTGAAAGAGTATCACCTGCCTGCCGCTCTCCAACGCCTCGCGCATGGACGATATGAGCAGGGGCGAGAAAGTGCCTCGCATTATCTTGCGGCGGCGCAGGTCTCTCACGTCCACCGTCAATATCTCGGGCAGGGCAACGCCACTGTAGCGTGTTGTCAGCGACACATAGCCATACTTGCCCGTCATGGCGTTGTGATAACTCTCCATGGAGGGGGTGGCGGTGCCAAGCACCACGTGGCTGTGGGCATACATCTGCGCAAGCATGATGGCCGCCGAGCGGGCATGATAGCGCGGCGCGGGGTCTTGCTGCTTGAATGAGGTCTCGTGTTCTTCGTCTATTATGACGAGCCCGAGGTCTCTAAAAGGCAGAAACACCGCGCTACGCGCGCCGAGAATGACATCATAGGGCTGGTCAGAGAGCTGTTTGCGCCATATCTCCACCCTCTCCGCATCGCTGTACTTTGAATGATAAATGCCGAGCCTTGCGCCAAAGACCCTCTGCAGACGTCTCATTATCTGCACCGTAAGGGCTATCTCCGGCAGCAGATACAGCACCTGCCGCCCCTCCCTCAGCACCTTGTCGATGAGCTTTATGTATATCTCTGTCTTGCCGCTTGAGGTCACGCCGTGCAGCAGCACCACCTTTCTCGCGCCCATCTGCGACAACAGTTCGTCATAGGCTCTCTGCTGCGCCTCGCTGAGGGGCGACGGCTCCTCAACAGTGCCAGTGAACGTCTCTTGCAAACGCCCCACCTCACGCTCATAAGTCTCAAGAAAATGTCTGCTCACAAGGCTGCGCACCACCGACGACGACACTCCGCTCACGTTCATAAGCTCGTCGTATGCCACCTCTGCCACATCGGACGGAGGCGTGTCGCCCGTTATGCCGTCCCAGTGAGACAGTTGCAGATAGGCGGCAAAGGCCTCGCGTTGCTTGTGAGACCCTTGCAGCACGTAGAGTGCCACGTGCAGCGACTGCTCACTGCGCATGGAGGGATGCAGGCGCACACAACGCACCGTCTTGGGACGGTAGGCATCGCGCGACTTGAGCCCTGCGGGCAGGGCAGCCTCCATTATCTCGCCAAGATGACACATGTAATATTGTGCTATCCACTGCCAGAGCCTGTGCTGCCGCTCCAGAAGTATGGGCATGTCGTCAGGCACGGACAGGATGTCGCGGGTCTTGAACTCTGGAACGTCCTCATGCACCCTAACAACCACCGCCATGTAGGTCTTGACCTTGCCCAACGGCACGACGACTCTCATCATAGGCCTCACTATACATGCCATCTGTTCTGGCACGGAATAGGTAAAGAGGCCGTCGAGCGGCAACGGGAGTATCACGTCGGCATAACGCCGTGGCAACAATGCTTTGTCTTCCTTGTCCATGAGTAAGCGCGGGTTATTGATAAGTGGGTGAACAAAATTATTTGGGTATATATATATTATGGTAGGCGACGCTGTTATCTTGTGGAAATGTCATGCCGCGCTGTCTCGGAGACCAGCCGCAGGGACATGACGTTAATAAAAAAAAGCGACACCATGCCGATGTCGCCTGTATAGTGGGACGCAAGCCACGCACGGGGCGCGGCTGCGGCCAAATGTCTTGTGACTGTGCCTACATCAACGTGACACATGGCTGGCACAGATGGGGCAGCCACCGTCACACGCTTGTCAGAAATAATAGGCGAGACCTATCTGCCATGCGTTGGAGCGTCCTTTCTTG
>CAMGFM010000136.1 GCA_946055365.1 uncultured Prevotella sp.
TATAAGGACTTGCCCTCTTGCCGTGAGGTCTTGGCGTGTCAGAATGTCTCTTCCTCGTTCTCCGCCTTTGCGTTCTCCGTCTTTGTATTGTCGGCTTCGCACTTTGCGTCTGCTACACCTGCATCCCCGTTCTTTTCTCCCTGCTCATGTGCGTCGGGCGTGTCGGTCATGTTGCCGTCGTGTGTCTCGTGGCAGGCGTGCGTGTCAGTGACGTTGCTGGCGGATGGGTCTGTATGGGTCGGCACTTCGCCATTGGTGGCGGTGACAGTGGACTCTGTCGTTGTTTGTGTGGGCTTTGGAGTGTCGTTGTCGGCAATGGGGTTGGGGGCATTGCCGTTGTCGCCCGTGTTTGTGGGCGTTGGCGTGTCGGCGGTGCTGTCTGGCGTGGGCTGCATGGTGTCGTGCTGACTCTCGCCGTTGGCGTTGGTGTTGTTGTCGTTGACAGTCACGGGAGCAGGCGTGGAGTCTGTCGGCACGGACATGGCGGCAGAGTGTTTGAGAGCCTCGGCTTTGAGCCTGATACTGTCAAATTCCTTTTTCTTCTCTGCATTGCGCATGGCCACGTCTTTGCGCTTTGCCTCCAGTTCGGCTGTCTTTTGCGAGACAAAGTCGTCATATTCCTTTTCCTTTTCTCTCTTGAAGAGAATGAACGCCTGATCTATCTCCTGTCTTTTTTCCTTTTTCTGCTCCTCGATGCTGCTTTCCATCTCCTTCACCTCATGGTTGAGCTTGTCGCGCTCGGCTTTGAGGGCGTTGCTGCGCTTGCGCAGTTCGGCAAGCTGGCATATAAGGCTGAGCTTGCTCATGTCTATGATGCCCGCAACGCTCATGTCGTCGCGGCTGCCCTTTTCGCTGAGAGCCGAGAGATACTGCGCGAGTTCTTCCACCGTATTGTTGAAGTCCTTATGCTCCTCTTCGTCAGAGTGGAATATCTCGAGCAGCGAGGTATAGAAGTTGTGCAGGTTTTGTGTGGTGCACCATGAGTCGTCAATGCCGTCACTGCCGAGAAACACGGCGGCAGGGAAGTTGCCCGTGCCGTCAAAGGCATATCTGAAAGAGGGCAGAGGATTTGACTGGCAGATGCTTGTGGTGATGTTGAGAAAGCAGTTGCAGTCCCACGGCACGGGTTCCGACCACAGTCCGTAGTTGTCGGCTGCCACCATCTTGCCATCGCCGAGATGAAACGCCAACCAGTAGATTGGTGTGCGCACAAAAGCCATGAGCGTAGAGCCATAGGCCTTGGCTATACGGTTATTGCCGAGGGCCGCTTTCTCCTCGCTTGTGAAGGGACGTAGCTCGCTGTCCTTGATGATGGACTCTGTCCATTGTCCGTGTATCACCCTGAAGAGTTGCTGCATGGCATTGTCCACGTCGGTCAGCGCGCTTACCTGTTGTGCAAACTCACGATCCTGCTTGAGAAGCTCTATCTGCTGCTCGCTTCTGTCCTCCGGGCGCAGCGGCATGCGCCTTGGGCCGTCGGGGCGTGCGGTCACCTTGCCTTTCTTGCCCGACAACAGGCTGATAGTGTATGGAGATGTCACGAAAGACTGGAGGTTGGCGAGCGTTATCTCCGACAGCAGGCGCGAGCCAGTGTCGCTTCTCACGTAGGTAGAGCCTCCGTGTCCGTCGGCAACTATTACTATCTGGCATTGTCCGTTGTCGTTCTCCCATTTCAGAGAGTAGTCCTGACATGGCTTGCCCGACTTTATGTGGCTTGCGCCGAGCCTTGATACGGCAAATACTTTTATATTGTGGTTGGTCATGGCCGTTGGGTGTATTGTTTAGTGGCAGTTTAGATATTGGCGGCCATGCGTAGGATAGTCGCATGACCGCCGTTGAAATGTTTAGTGGCGCGTGTCCCTGCGTCAGGTCTGCGTTGTTGCAGCCAGCTACCGCCGCGACACGCCTTGTAGTGTGCGCCGTGAGGGTGTCAGAACTGCTCGTCGCCCCACTCGTCGGTGCCAGAGTTGGTGGTGTCAGAGCCTACGTCCACGCCGTCGAATGTCTCCTTGGAGGTGTCCTTGGCATCGTTGAGCGTATTGACGAACTCCTCCTGCTTTGATGTGGGCGCGTCCTTGCCCACACTGCTGTGCGAGCTTGCCACCTGCGATGCCGTCACGCTCACGAAGTGTATGATTTTCTTGAGCTGTTCCTTGTTGTGTACGGTCAGCACGGCCTCCTTGTTGCCGGTAAACTCTGCGAGAACGTCTCTGTTGGCATCGTCTCCAATGGCTATTGCCACCTTTATCGCGGCCTTATACCATCCGTTGTTCTGCAGCTTGGCGAGCCCTCGCTTGTGGTCGTCGGTCGGTTCGCCGTCGCTCATAAGCACTATGGCAGGGGCAAAGCTGCCGCTGGCCTGGCTCATGAAGCCGTGAGACTGTGAGAGCTTGTCGTTGAGTTCGGTGAATGCCTCTCCCATCTGTGTGAGACCGCCAGCCTCGAGGTCTCTCCACTGAAAGTCCTCGGCAGGTATTGGCTGCGGATACATCCATTCTGTGCCGCTGCTGAACTCCAACACCTGCACCTTGATTTGTGCGTCGGCGTTTGTGGCGGATATGTCAGCCACGTAGGTCACTATCTCCTGCATTGAGGCGTTGATTTGTCCAATGCGGTCGCCCTCCATGCTGCCCGATGTGTCAAATATGAAGAAGAGAGTCATCACACGTCTCGGAGCTGCTTCTATCTTGTCAAATTTTCCCATTTTGTTTTGCTTTGTTTATATGTTGTCGTTTGCTATGTGAATATGCTTGAATGTCGTTTCTCCCTATACGATTTCGCCCGTAAGGTCAGAGCCGAACTTCACCTTGAGGCCTTTCTTTGCGGGGAATCCCTGTCCGGGGTTAATCATCTTGACGCTGCCGTTGGACAGGAACACCGTCCACACCATCTTGCCCGTGTTCTTGATGCCCCATGAGCCTGCGCTTCCCACTACCACTTCGCCCACAAGCTCGTCCATGTTCTTTGAGTCTTTCACCTGACATTCGTAAATCTTCTGTCCCGGCACGAGAGGTATGGTGTAGTGTCCCACGGAGAGCGACGTGAACTCGGGCAGAGCCTTGTCGCAGTCTATGCAGGCGTGCTTCTTTGCCGAGCGGTCTTCTATGAAAGTCTCCTCGCCGCAGTGTGGACACTTGATGAGCTGGCTGCGTGTCTGCACCATTATCTCCTGCCATTTCATGTCGATGATGCGTTTCATCGGATTGATGATTGCCTCGTGGCAGAACGCCTGCTGGAAGCTCTCCTTGAGCATCTGCGGGAACAGCGGCCATCGCATGATGACGTTGTTGTGCAGTCCTTTCACGGGGCGGTTCTTGTTGTTGTGCGGATCCATGATAAACACCGCCTCCTTGCCCATGAGTTTCTTCTCGTAGGCAGGCGTTATGCAGGGGCAGCTGAGGTAGTGCTCGCCCTCGAATGGGCGGTTGAGAAACAGCAATATGAACAGACACACCGCCTGCGACCAATAGTCGGTGGTGCGGCTTGGCATTGCCTCGCGCTCCACAATCTCTGGGGCCATGTAGCCGGCCTTTCCCGCGATGCCCGTGTTGCATCCGTTGGGTGCCACGTTGTCGTTGTCGCATATAAGCACGTCACCAGTCTTTGGGTTGATGAAGAAGTTGCCGTCGTTCATGTCCTGATAGCTCAGTCCGCGCAGGTGTAGCTGCTGGAAAGCCGTGCATATCTGTATGGCGGCGTTGAGTGTTGCCGCGACAGATGCGAAGCGTGCCTTGGCGAGAATGAACATGCCCATCTCCTCATAGCCTTGCGGGCGCAGGTTCATGACATATCCGAAGCTGTCATACTGATGTTCGGTGATGGCAAGAGGCCAAAGGAAATGCTTGTTGGGCGCGCCGTCCTTGACATTCTTCTCGAGGTTGCGGTAGAAGGCGTTGCCATACTGCACGATATACCATTTCAGCGCATAGTCAGCCCCGTTATAGTCCACGAGATAGACGATGCCCTGTCCGCCGCGTCCGAGTTCTTTCTTAACTGTGCAGATCTTGCCGTTGGTAAGACGCACTTGCTGTCCTTTATTCAGTTCCATATCGTCTGTGAATTTTTTGATTTCAAGGTAAATAAAATGGAGATGCTGATGTCCACACATGCCGTTGTGGCAGTCCAGACCCTTGGGTGAGGCGTGTCAATAGCCGCCGCCTTTGAAGTCAAAGTCTCTTCCTGTCTCCAGGGTGAGCGTGGTGCCACATGCAGGGCATGTCACTTTGCTGCCTGCGTCTTCGGGCAGGCATGTCACGGCGTTGCACTTGCCGCACTGGAAGAAGCCGACAGAGCCGCAGTAGGGGCATCCGGGATATTCGCCTGCAAACTGCACTTCGCCCGAGAAGCTGTTTCTGTCGAAGCCCTCGCGCTTGGCCTTGTCCTGAGCCAATGGGAACGCCCATTGAAACTCGCAATGCCTGCCTTTCTTCTCTATTGTAATGCCCCAGGGGCGTTTTGCCCTGTAGCAGGTGGCCATCACCACCATCATATCTTTCTTAGGGTGTCTCATGTCGATGTCTGTTGATTATATTATGTCAAGGATTGTCTGATTAATAATACATATATGTCTGCGTGCGGTCTATGCTCAGCAGTGTGTCAATGGCTTTCTCTCGTTGCCGATGTGCAGCCTATCTCTGCAAAGATAGC
>CAMGFM010000137.1 GCA_946055365.1 uncultured Prevotella sp.
TGCCCCAATATATAGGGGTTTATGACCCTACACGATGCCCTGTGCCATCATGGCTCTTGCCACCTTGAGGAAGCCTGCCACGTTTGCGCCGCGCACATAGTTGACATAGCCATCGGGCTGTGTGCCATACTTCACGCAGTTTTCGTGTATATCGTTCATGATAGCCCTCAGTCTGCCGTCCACTTCCTCGGCTGTCCAGCGCAGACGCTCAGAGTTTTGGCTCATCTCAAGCCCCGACACGGCCACGCCGCCTGCATTGGCTGCCTTGCCGGGCGCATAGAGTATGCGTGCATTCTGGAATACGCTGACTGCCTCGGGCGTTGAGGGCATGTTTGCGCCCTCGCTCACAGCCATGACGCCATTTGCCACAAGCGCACGTGCGTCATTACCGTCTATCTCGTTTTGCGTGGCAGACGGCAGGGCAATGTCTGCCTTCTCGTTCCACGGACGCGCCCCTGCAACATACTTCACTCCATATTCCTCAGCATATTCGCGTATGCGTCCGCGCTCAATGTTCTTGAGCTGCTTCACATACTCCAGCTTGTCTGCCGTGATGCCGTCGGGATCGTAGATGTAGCCGTCAGAGTCAGAGAGGGTCAATGGCACTGCGCCAAGCTCTATGAGCTTTTCTACGGTATACTGTGCCACGTTGCCCGAGCCGCTCACAAGCACTCTCTTGCCTGCAAGTGTCTCGCCGCGAGTCTTGAGCATGTTTTCGAGAAAATAAACATTGCCATAGCCTGTGGCTTCGGGGCGAATGAGAGAGCCTCCAAACTCCTGGCCTTTGCCCGTGAACACGCCGCCAAACTGGTGGGTGAGCTTCTTATACTGTCCGAACATATAGCCCACTTCCCTGCCGCCTACGCCTATGTCGCCCGCAGGCACATCCTCGTCGGGACCTATGTGACGGTAAAGCTCATTTACAAAAGCCTGACAGAAGCGCATGACCTCGGCATTGCTCTTGCCGCGCGGCGAAAAGTCAGAGCCGCATTTGGCACCGCCCATCGGCAGGGTGGTCAGGGAGTTCTTGAATGTCTGCTCAAAGGCAAGAAACTTGAGTATGGAGGGGTTTACGCTGGCGTGAAACCTTATACCGCCCTTATACGGGCCAATGGCGTTGTTGTGCTGCACGCGATAGCCCATGTTGGTCTGCACACAACCCTTGTCGTCCACCCACGTCACTCTGAACGAGATGATGCGGTCGGGCATGCAGAGACGCTCCACGAGGTTTGAACGGTCAAATTCGGGGTGGCGGTTATACTCTTCCCCGATAGTACCAAGCACCTGGCTCACGGCCTGTATGTATTCAGGCTCGTTGGGGAAACGCCGTGTGAGACGCTCCAATGTTTCTGTTACATTCATAATATTGTTGTTTTAAAAAGTTATCCTTATTCCAGTTAATACCTGTTACCCTGTGCTCGGCTGTCACGGTGCCTTGTTCGGCTGCACATACGACTTGTCTGGTTGTCCATACACTCCTTGTTCGGCTGTCCCGATGCCATATTCGGCTATACACACGACTTTTTTAGTTATCCCTATACCATCTGTAGAGTCTCTCAACGCCCTCTTCAATGTCCACCTTGTGGGTCCACCCTAAGCTGTGGAGCTTCGACACATCAATGAGCTTGCGCGGCGTGCCGTCTGGCTTGGCAGAATCAAACTCCACAGTGCCGTCAAAGCCCACGGTCTTGGCCACGAGCGAGGCGAGAGCCTTGATGGTAAGTTCCTTGCCAGTGCCGACATTGATGTGACAGTTGCGTATCTCGCCCAGCGAAGGTATGGCTCCGCCTCGTCCGCCGCTGTTGTTGCGGTCGACAACGCCGTCGCAGGCAGCCCCATAAAACACCGACGAGTATTTGTCTATGCCTACTATGTCCTTAAAGTCTACATTGAGCAGCACATGCACGCTTGCGTCTGCCATGTCCTCGCTCCACAGAAACTCCCTCAGCGGACTGCCCGTACCCCACAGCACCACACGGTTGTCGTAGATGCCATAATAGGCGAGAGTCTTGAGTATGCGCTCCCTCGTGCTTTTGCCGGCTACATTGCCTGCACCCACAGTCTGCTGCAGCCGTGCGTCAGGATTGACGGGCCGTCTGTCCATGTCGGCCTCTATGGCCTGCCAGTTGCCCTCGTGTATGAGCTTGGCAAGGTATATCTTGCGCATCATGGCAGGCATGACGTGGCTGTTTTCCAAATGAAAATTGTCGTTTGGGCCATAGAGGTTGGTGGGCATGACGGCTATATAGTTGGTGCCATACTGCAGGTTGTAGCTCTCGCACATCTTGAGTCCCGCTATCTTGGCTATGGCATACTCCTCGTTGGTATATTCGAGCGGCGACGTGAGCAGCGCGTCCTCTTTCATCGGCTGCGGAGCGTCCTTTGGATAGATGCAGGTGCTGCCGAGGAAAAGCAGTTTCTGCACTCCATGCTTATAGGAACTGCTGATGACGTTGCATTGCATCTTCATGTTCTGCATGATAAAGTCGGCGCGGTAGAGCGAATTGGCCATTATGCCGCCCACAAATGCCGCCGCCAGCACCACAGCGTCAGGCCTCTCCTGAGCGAAAAACTGCTCCACGGCACGCTGGTCGGTGAGGTCGAGTTCAGAATGGGTCCTACCCACGAGGTTGCGGTAGCCTCTCTGCATGAGATTATTCCAAATGGCAGAGCCTACAAGCCCGCGGTGTCCTGCCACATATATCTTACTGTCCTGTGATAACATGTCTTGCCTTGGTCTTTTTATTGTAGATACTGTCAACTGCCCTCACATTGTTTTCATTAATACAAGGTGATCCCTTGCTTAAACGGCAATTTGACATAACCCGCCTTTAGTTTTTTTTCAGGAATGTGACCCTGCGCCTAGACCGCCCTCGACCATAAGCCTTGGGCAAGGGCAATCCTGGCTTGCGGACATTCCCGTTTTCAGAGACCTTAAAAAGGTCTTTCTTATTTCACGATGCCTTTCTCAAGATATTCCGCGAGGTTGGTGCGCACCTTGACGCTGGCATCCTCCACTGCCACCTTTGCCATGTCGCTGTCTACCATTATGTTCACGAGCTGCTCAAATGATGTCTTGGCGGGGTTCCATCCCAGCTCTCTCTTTGCCTTGGTGGGGTCTCCCCAGAGGTTGACCACATCGGTGGGACGGAAAAAGTCGGGCGACACCTCCACAAGCACCCTGCCCGTAGCCCTGTCGATGCCTTTCTCGTCAATGCCCTTGCCCTTGAACTCAAGCTCTATGCCCACTCGCTTGAAAGCGTGGTAACAGAATTCTCTCACAGTGTGCTGCACGCCTGTGGCAATGACAAAGTCCTCGGGCCTGTCGTGCTGTAATATGAGCCACATGCACTCCACGTAGTCCTTGGCATAGCCCCAGTCGCGCAGGGAGTCAAGGTTGCCGAGGTAGAGCTTGTCCTGCCGTCCCTGCCTAATGCGTGCCGCGGCAAGGGTTATCTTGCGCGTGACAAACGTCTCGCCGCGCCGCTCGCTCTCGTGGTTGAACAATATGCCCGAACAGCAGAACATGTTGTAGGCCTCACGATATTCCTTTACTATCCAATAGCCATAGAGCTTGGCCACGGCGTAAGGAGAATAGGGATGAAACGGTGTGTTCTCGTTTTGAGGCACCTCCTCCACCTTGCCATATAGCTCTGACGTGGATGCCTGATACATGCGGCAGGTGTCTGCAAGGCCACACTGGCGGATGGCTTCAAGTATGCGCAGCACGCCGGTAGCGTCCACATCGGCGGTAAACTCGGGGGAGTCGAAGCTGACCTGCACGTGACTCTGTGCGGCAAGGTTATAGACTTCGGAAGGGCGCACCTTGCCCATCACCTGAATGATGCTCATGGAGTCGCCGAGGTCGGCATAGTGCAGGTGAAAATGCTCTCGGCCCTCAAGATGGGCTATGCGCTCGCGCCAGTCAACGGATGAACGGCGGATAGTGCCGTGTACTTCATAGCCTTTCTCCAAAAGAAACTCGGCGAGATAACTGCCGTCCTGTCCCGTGATGCCCGTGATGAGAGCAACCTTTTTGTTGTTTTCCATCAATGAAATTTGTATATAAAAAAATGTTTCTGAAATGTGCCACATGCCGACAGCCGCCATGACGCGACTTACGGTGCAAAAGCATATTACAGCGATGGACGATCCACACTCTTGCCAGTCAATGTAAAGTCGTTATCCTCAATATACTACCTTAGCTTTTGCGCTGCAAAGTTAGTGATAAAATCCAAAACACTCTCCCGTTTTACGACAAAAAAACATAACGTATGCAGCAAGCGTTGAAGAAAATCCGAAATTTATTGATTTATCTCAGTTGCAAATCGAAAGTGACGTGAAGAAAAAGGCAACAAATAACGAATATTGGATGCGGAAAAGCGGCTATTGAAAATTGGAAGACGGTACTTTAAGACACAGAAAATGACTCATGAAAATTGACATACGGCACTTTTTTTGCGTAAAGTGAAACTTGAAAATTGGAAAATGACTCTTTATGGCGCAAAAAGCGGCACTTGAGATTCAAAAAGTGGCTCTTCAGGAAAAGAAAAGTGGCACTTGGCAAAACATAAAGTGCCGCTTTGTCCCTGAGCCATCTTGC
>CAMGFM010000138.1 GCA_946055365.1 uncultured Prevotella sp.
ACTGCTCTACACGGTTTTGCAGACCGTTACCTAACCGATCGGCCAAGGTACCAAAACAACATTGCTTAATTGCGAGTGCAAAGGTAAGTATAAATTGCGTAACCGCCAAATTTTTTCGATTGTTTTTTACATAACACCTCAAAAAAACATCCTGAGAACGGCACACAAAGCCCATACACGCATTACGCAATGCCCGCCCTCGCCTTGACGAGGCTCATTCGCACGTCACAAAACCATATATGTGAGTTGCCCGAAACACAGCCATCCATGACAGGACACAGCCCTGCCCACGACCATAGGCATGTCTACAGACACCTATGCACATCTGTTTGCGACCGACACATCACACCTACACTTCTCCACGGGCCTCTCCCCTACTTGCTGTCTGCCTTGCATACGTCCCCACCCGTGCGCTCTCTCTCACCGCAACATGGCATGCCGCGTCGTCTCTTCCGCCTGCGGCTATTGTTTTTGCCGCATCCGCTGCAACCGCAGCAAGAAGAAGGAGGGCGGCGCACGATGTTGACAAGACGCAAGAGACAGATTGCCGCGCATAGCGTGACGATGACGATGACTATGATGAGCTGTGTCATGACGAGAAGATTGTGTGAGGATGTGTTTTGATGCCGTTGTCTACACATATTATTATGTGTGTGTCTCAAGAAAAGCCGTCATAACAGGCACAACACGCACATGTTGGCTGCATAAACGGCATTTTAATGTTGCAAAAGCGGCACTTTTATGTTGCAAAAGCGGCACTTTACTATTGCAAAAGCGGCACTTTACGATCGTATAATGCCACTCTTGCTACAGGAAAGAGCCGCTTTTGCTTTTTGTGCGACAAGTCACGAGAGCAGATGTGAGGCATCTGCCACCACAGACACCGTCATGGCGTTGTGGTCAAAAAAAGCCTGGCTGTCACAAATGGCAGGCAGTGCGGCATGACAGCAAGCCGCAGGCGTGAGCGAGAGAGCCACGCCTGCCTGCCAAAGACAAGTGTCTTAGTAGGCAAAGAGCGGATAGTCCTTCATGATGTCGTTGACCCTTGCCCTTACGCTGGCTATTACCTCCTCGTTTTCAGGCGCATTAAGCACCTCTTCTATGAGAGCGGCTATCTTCACCATGAGGTCTTCCTTTGCGCCTCGTGTGGTTATGGCAGGCGTGCCGAGCCTTATGCCCGATGTCTGGAACGCGCTGCGCGTGTCAAACGGCACCATGTTCTTGTTGACAGTGATGTCGGCAGCCACGAGAGCGTTTTCAGCCACCTTGCCAGTGAGGTCAGGATATTTGGTGCGCAAGTCAACGAGCATAGAGTGGTTGTCTGTGCCTCCGCTCACGATGCTGAAGCCACGCTTGGTGAGTTCCTCGGCAAGCACCTTGGCGTTCTTGACCACCTGCTGCGCCCATGCCTTAAACTCTGGCTGCAATGCCTCCTCAAAAGCCACGGCCTTGGCTGCGATAACATGCTCGAGCGGTCCGCCCTGCTGTCCCGGGAAGACGGCAGAGTTGAGCAGCTGGCTCATCATCTTGGTCACGCCCTTCGGAGTCTTGAGCCCCCACGGGTTTTCAAAGTCCTTGCCCATGAGTATGATGCCGCCTCGCGGTCCGCGCAGCGTCTTGTGTGTCGTGGAAGTGACGATATGTGCATATTTCACGGGGTTGTCGAGCAGTCCTGCGGCAATGAGTCCTGCCGGATGTGCCATGTCAATCATGAGGAGAGCCCCCACCTTGTCGGCAATGTCGCGCATGCGCTTGTAGTCCCACTCACGGCTGTAGGCAGAGCCGCCGCCGATGATGAGCTTAGGCTTATGCTCGAGAGCCAGACGCTCCATCTCGTCATAGTCTACGCGTCCTGTCTCCTTGTCGAGGTCATATCCCACGGGGTTATAGAGTATTCCAGAAGTGTTTACCGCGGAGCCGTGCGAGAGATGTCCGCCATGGGCGAGGTTAAGCCCCATGAACGTGTCGCCAGGCTTTAGCACGGCGAGCAGCACGGCGGCGTTGGCCTGTGCCCCGGAGTGCGGCTGCACGTTGGCATATTCAGCCCCGAAGAGTCGTTTCACCCTTTCTATGGCGAGGTTTTCCACTTCGTCCACCACCTGACAGCCGCCATAGTAGCGTTTGCCAGGATAGCCCTCGGCATATTTGTTGGTGAGATAAGAGCCCATGGCCCTCATAACCTCCTCGCTCACGAAGTTTTCTGACGCTATAAGCTCAATGCCCTTGAGCTGTCTCTGATGTTCTTTCTCGATAAGATCGAAAATCACCTGGTCCTTTTTCATTGTCTGTCGTTTTTTTTAGTATTAATGGTTAGTAGCTGATGATGTCAAAGCGATAATGCTGCGTGAATAAGCCCCACGAAAGAGGAGCTTACACGAGTTCCACACTGTTGATGTTCTGCACCTTGTCGCAGTAATGGCATCTGATGGTGCCGTTTTCCTTGTCGACGACATGAAACACCGTGTTCATAGGCTCGTTGTTGGTGATGCACTTAGGGTTGTTGCAGCGCACGATGCCCCTCAGTTCGTCGGGCGTTTCCACGGTTTTCTTTTCCACAACCTCATAGTCCTTGATGATGTTAAGCACCACGTTTGGCGCGACAACGGAGAGTCTTGATATTTCCTCGTCAGTAAAGAACTTGTCTGACACCTTTATTATGCCTTTCCTGCCTATTTTCTTTGACAGATAGTTATAGCCGATGGTCACGGGGTTGGTGAGGTTTTGCAGTTGCAGCAGGTTGACCACCTGATAGGTCTTCTCTGCGGGTATATGGTCGATGACAGTGCCGTTCTCGATGGCAGCCACCTGTCTTTCTTTCTTGTTCATGCTTTGTGAGACTAAATGATATGAAAACGTAATGAGTGTTTGGCTTGTGCGTCAGCCAATGATGGTCGTGTCGTTTTTCACTTCCTCAAGGCTTATGCCAAGCACATAGCTGAAGATGGCTTCCCTTGCGAAGAGTCCGTTGCCTGCCTGCTGCACGTAATAGGCGTGCGGGTTTTCGTCAACGTCATAGGCTATCTCGTTCACCCTGGGCAGCGGGTGCAGTATCTTCATGTTTGGCTTGACGTTATTGAGCATTGCCGCCTTGAGTATGTAGACGTTCTTGACCCTCTCATACTCCATGAGGTCGGAGAAGCGTTCCTTCTGCACTCTGGTCATGTAGATGATGTCGGCGTCGGCGATGGTGTTTTCGTTGAAGTCGGTGTGTTCCTCATATCTTATGCCATGCTCCTTGCAATAGATTTTGTATTCATCGGGCATGGCAAGCTCCTTGGGCGCGACAAAGTGGAACGTGGGGTTGAAATGTCTCATCGCCGTGATGAGCGAGTGTACGGTGCGTCCGTATTTGAGGTCGCCCACAAGATAGATGTTGAGGTTGTCAAGAGTGCCTTGCGTCTTGTAGATGGAATAGAGGTCAAGCAGGCACTGTGAGGGATGCATGTGTGCGCCGTCTCCTGCATTGACGATTGGCACGGGAGCCACCTCGCTTGCGTATTGTGCCGCTCCCTCCACAAAATGTCTCATCACTATGACATCGGCATAGTTGGACACCATGAGTATAGTGTCCTTGAGAGTCTCGCCTTTGGTCACGCTGGAAGCCTTGGCGTCAGAAAAACCTATGACGCGTGCGCCGAGCCTGTTGGCGGCAGTCTCAAAGCTGAGGCGTGTGCGCGTGGATGGCTCAAAGAAAAGCGTCGCCACCACCTTGCCCTTCAGCAGTTCACGGTTGGGATGTGCCTCAAACTCCTTTGCAAGTTCAAGGAGATACATGAGCTTTTCCTTGGACAGGTCGGCTATAGTTACAAAATCGTGTCTCATTATATACGCATTAATATATGTATGGTTATGTTATGAACTCTGTAAGCCACGCTTAGAAGACGGCCATGTGTGGGCTGTCTTATTTCGGGTGCTAAGTTAATCATATTTTTTTATATATGTTGTAATAAAAGAGATAAATTTATTTCCGTCCGATGTATTATTTCCCATCCGATTTGCTCATGCAGTTTGCGGCAGGCGCAGGCAGCACATGCCTCATGCCACACACGCCCGCCGCAGGCATGGCCTTATGACGTGAAAGACAACGAGAGACAACGGACGGCACGGCACTTGGCAGGCGAAGAGTGGCACTTTGGCACATGCAAAGAGGCTTTTTCCCGTCACAGCGCGGCTCTTTGCTACAAGACAAGCGGCAGTACAGTCACAAAGTGGCACTTTGGCACATGCAAAGAGCCACTTGACCGTCACAGAGTGGCACTTTGGCTCACGCAAAGAGCCACATTTGCCGTCACATGGCAGCACTACCCCCAAAGCGTCGCCCTTTTTAGCACATCGCCAAGTATGCGTCACGAGTCAACATGCGTGGAGAGGCGCAGGCGTGTTGTAGGACGAAATGCAGGAGGCATAACATTTTTTTCCTCGCAACAATGCCGTATTATTAAATAAATACTTAACTTTGCCGTCAACATATGCCGTTCCCTATGACATAATGGATCTTGACTTGGCACGGCAATATTATTAATGCAACAACAGATATTCACATGAGAAAGAAATTCGTATGGTTTTTATGGTCTTTGCTGGCACTCGGG
>CAMGFM010000139.1 GCA_946055365.1 uncultured Prevotella sp.
CATCAACTTTCTCGTCAACTGCAACCCAGACGCCACGCTCAAGCTCATCATGGACGAGCGCACGGGCGACTACATCACGCTCAACGGCAACGGCATATTGCGAGCGTCCTACTTCAACAAAGGCTCGTTTGACCTCTTCGGCAACTACACCGTCGACCACGGCACCTACAGGCTCACTATACAAAACATAATAAGGCGCGACTTTCAGTTCATGCCCGGCGGCGTGATCGCATTTGGCGGCGACCCGTTCCAGTCGTCGCTCGACCTCAAGGCAAAGTACACACTCAACAGCGTGAGCCTCGCCAATCTCAACATAGGCAAGTCATTTGCCAACAACAACGTGAGGGTTGACTGCATAATGAACATCACCGGCACGGCAGAAGCCCCACGCGTGTCGTTCAGCCTTGACATGCCGTCGGTGTCAAGCGACGCAAGGCAGATGGTGCAGTCGCTCCTCAATGCCGAGGAAGAGATGAATCAGCAGGTGCTTTACCTACTCGCCGTGGGCAGCTTCTACAATCAGAGCAACGAGACGGGCGACAACCAGCAATACAGTCAGGCTTCGCTCGCCATGCAGAGCTTCCTCAGCGGCACCATAAGCCAGCAAATCAACTCCATACTCAGCAATGTGGTCAAAAGCGACAACTGGAATTTTGGCGCAAACATATCCACTGGCGCGGAGGGATTCAACAACGCCGAGTATGAAGGACTGCTTTCTGGCTCCATGCTCAACAACCGACTGCTCATCAACGGACAGTTTGGCTACCGCGACAACGCCAACGCCACCACGAGCTTCATCGGGGAGTTTGACATAAAATATCTGCTCAATCCCAACGGCACTCTTGCCGTCAACGTCTACAACAAAACCAACGACAGATATTTCACTGGCGGCACTCTCAACACGCAGGGCATAGGGCTTACGGTGAAAAAGGACTTCACAAGGTTCTCAGACCTCTTCACAAGAAAGCGAAAGGCCAAGGGCAAAGAGGACAAGAAGACAAAGTGACGGACATAATATAATAAGGTATATATGCACATGACAATGTACACATGCAAATAAAACAAGGCACACGTAAGGGTGTTCATAAACTGGCACATTATGTTTGTCGATGCAAAACAGGCACTTTTCGGTCGCAAAAGAGGCTCTTGACAGCCATGAAGAGCCTCTTTCAGAATATAAAAGAGCCACTTTTGCACCAGCGCACGGCAAAGGCATGAGTGCATACGTAAGCATTTGCATTATGACACACCATCATGAGAACGTACACATACAAATAAGATAAAGGCACACGTGCGCATATAACAAAGGTACACATGCGCATAAGGACAATGTATATACACACATGAGAACACTCTGCCTCACGCTACTCCTGATCGTCCTCTGTCCTCTCACGGCAGAGAGCCAAAACACGCCCGAGTGGCAGCATCTCTATGAGCAGCTATGCGACTGTGACGACATCGACTCGGGCAACGCCGAGGAGCTGCACGAGCTGTTGCAGGAGCTGGCAGACTCTCCCGTCAACCTCTACGATGCAACGCCCGAGGACATCGACCGTCTCCTGTTTCTCAGCACGGAGCAGAGGGCGGAGCTGAACCAATATATCAGCCGCCATGGCCACATGCTATCCATGGGCGAGACACGTATGCTGAGGACAATAGACCCCCTGCGCCTGCAACTCTTAGACTTCTTCGCCTATGTCAAGGCTGAAGAGAGGCAAAGCAACGACTTTCCCTCGCTCCGCGACATGGCAAAGTATGGCAAGACCACCATCGCCTCCTCCATAAAATTGCCGCTCTACAACCGTGCAGGCGACAGAGACGGCTATTGTGGCTACAAATACAAACACTGGACACGGCTCACACACCGACTCGGCAACCACATGCAGATAGGCCTCACAGCCACACAAGACGCAGGAGAGCCATTCTTCGCAGGACGCAACGCCTGGGGCTATGACCACTATGGCTTTCATGCCATCATAAGGCAGCTCGGCCCGATAAAGACGCTCGCCATAGGACAATACAAAGTCAAGTTCGGGCGCGGCCTTGTGGTCAACAACGGCTTTGCCATTGGCAAGCTCACCTCTGACGCGGCAGTTTCTCTGCCCTCCTACAGCATCACTCCCAACACCTCACGCAACGAGTCACGCTACATGCAAGGCGCGGCAGCCACGCTCGCCCTCTCCAAAAGACTATCGCTCACTGTCTTCGCCTCACACCGCCGCATAGACGCCACCATCAAGGGCGACAGCATACGCACCATACTCACCACAGGCTATCACCGCACACCCAGCGAGCTTGAGCGCAAGCACAACGCCACGCAGACAGCCGCAGGCATGGATCTCATGTGGCGCAAGGGCGGCTTTCACGCAGGCATTGACGGTCTCTACACACGCTATGGCAAGCCTCTTGCGCCCGACGTGTCACAGCCCTACCGCAGATATTATCCCTCGGGCAGGGACTTTATCAACGCCAGCGTCTACTATGGCTACATCAGCAGCCGACTCAGCGCAGGCGGAGAGACAGCTGTCAACGGCGACGGGGCCATAGCCACGCTCAACAGCCTCTCGCTAAGGCCCGCATCCTCACTCACGCTCACAGCCGTGCAGCGCATGTATTCCTACAGATACCATTCGCCCTTTGCCTCCGCGTTCAGCGATGGCGGCAAGGTGCAGAACGAGAGCGGATTCTACCTCGGCGTGTCATGGCAGATGTCGTCGTCATGCAGCCTGACAGCCTATAGCGACTATGCCTACCATCCGTGGCTGCGCTATCGTGTGTCTAAGGACTCGCACTCGTGGGACAACCTCGTACAGACAAGCCTCACGCTCGGCTCATGCACTCTCTCCGCACGCTACCGACTGCGCCTGCGCCAGCAAGACCGCACCCTCGAGGACGGCACAAGGCATCTCGCCGACAACAAGACTGAGCATCGCGCACGCCTGTCGCTCACCTGCCAAGGCACACACCTCACCATGAAGACCAGCGTGGACGGCGTGAGCCTGCCACAACTGTCAAGCCACGGACTCATGGTGTCGCAAACCGCCTCCTATACCTGCGGCGCGCTGAGCGCAAGCATGCTCCTCGCATGGTTTGACACCACAGACTATGAATCGCGCGTCTACACCTATGAGCGCAATCCCATATACAGCTTCTCCTTTCCATCGTTTTATGGCAATGGCATGCACGCCTCACTCTTTGTCAAGGCCAGCCTCACAAGACGGTGGATGCTGTCGCTGAAGGCTGACTATACAAAATATTTCGACCGCGACCACATCTCATCATCGTTACAGCGCATAGACTCCTCCGCCAAGACCGACCTTGAGCTAACCACAAGCCTCAAGTTCTGAGGGCAGATTCTTTCTCTGCTTCCACGTTTCTGCACAATGCGAGCATATAGCTCTTGGCTTTCACCCCCTTGTGTTTGCTGAAAGCCCTGCAAAACGTCGACATGCTGTTGAAGCCGCTCCTCACACAGAGGTCCATGACACATATTCTCCTGCCCTGCCGCATATCGTTTTCAATAATCCTGCACGCCTCCATGACACGCAAACGGTTGACATAGTCATGAAAGGTGAGCCCGGTGTAGCTGTTGATGCACACCGACACATAGGTTTTGTTGCTGCCGAGCATGTCGGCGAGGTCGGTTATCCTCACCGTGGGGTTGAGATAGAGGCGTTCTTCTGTCATCACACGCTCTATGCCGTCATAGAGCCATGCCAGCGTCCTTGCCCTGTCGGCATGAGGCATGGTGTCCTGTCTTTGTTCCATATAAAAAAATCCTTGCATTTGTGCTTTCCATACGTCTCGCCCACACATCCACGACCTGCCGCCGCCCTCGCACAAGAGGCATGGACGGCGCATGACGGTAGCGCAGACAATGCAAAGTTAGCCATTTCAAGCCTTTCCAAAAAGAGCAGGCACACACACAGGACGTTGTATAACAAAGGTTTTTACGAAATGACCACACCTTTTTACGATTTGACACATTGACACCTGCATGACGGAATCTTTCAAAACGTGAATTTACCATTTGGCTCACACGACTGACATTCTACACACACGTCAGGCACCCTATCTCACAAACAAACTGTCCTCACGCATCAGCAAAAGCGTCTGCCACGACACACAGTCACATTAAGGCATAACCCAAAGAGCCTCTTTGTGACATCTAAAGTGCCTCTTTAGACATGCGGAAACTTCACTTCAGACACACAAAAGAGCCACTTTTCAGTAACACAAAGACCTCGATTTTGCCAACGGGCAAAGACAAGTCAGACACAAAAAAAAAGATGTCGGCAGACAACAAGGCTTTCTTGCCCTCTGTCTGCCGACATTTTCTTATGAAAATTTACAACAGTGTTTATTCCTCGGCTGCCCTCAGCTGCTCTGCCACCTCATCGACAATGCGCTGTGCAAACTCCTCCATGGTCATAGTGGCCTGTCCGCCACCGCCCTGCTTGCGCATGGACACGAGTCCCTCGGCGGCTTCCTTCTCGCCAACAACCACCATGTAAGGCACGGGCTTGGGTTCGTTGTCGCTCACCTTGCGTCCTATCTTCTCGTTGCGGTCT
>CAMGFM010000140.1 GCA_946055365.1 uncultured Prevotella sp.
GATGCAGCCGCTATTTCAGAAGATAAGCAGTAAATACCTTTATTGGGATAAGGTGAAATATATGGCTCCAGAAGGCGTAGACCGTGAGGTCTTGTGGCATGCCGTGAAGATACAGCGCGCTTTTAATGTGCAGCACATAAAGTTCGGGGGACATGTCTTTCATTTTACGGTCACAAAGAATATGCTTGCCTTGCTTCATGAGTTTGATATGAATTTCGGAGGAAGTCTTGGCACTAAGAATATCATCCCTACGGCAGACAAGAACTACTATTTGGTTAGTTCCATCATGGAGGAGGCCATTGCGTCCAGCCAGATGGAGGGAGCTTCCACGACACGACGTATTGCAAAGGACATGCTTCGCAAGCAGCTGAAGCCTACGAACAAGAGCCAGCAGATGATAGTAAATAACTATGAGACCATCAACAGGATTTCCAAATGCTCAGAAGAAGATTTCTCCGTGAACGCCTTGCTTGACATACACTGTTCCATATCCAGCAAGACCCTGGACAATCCTGAGGACGAGGGCGTTTTCCGCAGAAATGATGACATTCTTGTGGTTGACGGAGTTAATGGAGAGGTTGCGCATACCCCTCCTCCACATACAGAAATTGACGAGATGATAAATGACCTGTGCAGTTTTGCAAATCATGACAGTCATGATGACTTTATCCACCCCGTCATTAAGGGCATCATCATTCACTTTATACTGGCCTATATCCATCCCTTTGCAGATGGAAACGGAAGAACTGCAAGGTCGTTATTCTATTGGTATATGATAAAAAAAGGCTACTGGCTGACAGAATACCTGTCTATATCAAGGGTCATCTATACAAATAAAAGGGCATACGAGAGGGCTTTCCTATATACGGAACATGACGAAAACGACCTGTCCTACTTTATTCAGTATCATCTGGATGTGATGAAAAAGGCTTTTGAGGAGCTGAAGAAATATCTGCAATGCAAGATTGATGAACAGCAATACATGCTTCGTTTCGCAGGAATTGCCAATATAAATGAGCGTCAGAGGTATGTTGTCAGAACTATCTTGGAGGGTAAGCGTGCGTTGTTTACGCCTAAGGAGCTGGCTACGCAATTTGATGTTTCGCCAAAATCCGCAAGAACAGATTTGCAAGACTTGGTAAAAATGGGCTATCTAAGCATGACAAGCCTGAACAAAAGGGCTGTCGGCTATGTCAAATCAGACCAATTTGAGGAACTGTTAAAAAGATAGTGCAAGGTGAGCGCAATGGAGCTTGCTCTAATAGCCGAGCCGCCTATTTTCTGCAAAGGTCATCAGTATATAGAGCAGGGGAAATTAGGGGAAATTTAAGGGGAATTTCCCCTAATTTCCCTGTTTTATGCACGCAACACTGGCATTATCACAAACCAATCACTCATTGGCGTTATGATGATAGCTGTTTCAGTCCTTGAAAAGATGTTCTATGTATAGAGGGTGCAGTGTGATTCCTTTGTAGCCGCTGATGTTCTCAAGGGTGCAGCATGACAATGCCTCGGCTTGCCATGCCGTGCATGTTTATGACTCTTTTGTTTCCAGCCGAGTAAGTTCCTCGTCATGATGTCTCGCTTGCACGTTACATGGGCGCAGAGTGCAGCCGCGTTATGGGCGGTGTGGCAGTGTGTCTGTCAGAAAGTGCCATGTTGTGTGTGAAAAAGTGGCACTCCGTGTTTCTATAGTGCCACTTGGGGAGCGTAGAGTGCCACTTTTTCATGCGCACGGTGGCACTTGAGGCTGTGGCATGATGCACTTGGGTGTGGGCGACTTTTTTATTGCCTCCCTTTTGATGTTGCCGTGTCTCTTTGTCATGCCTTTTTTCTTGTTCTCCATATTGGGGCATGACAAAAGATAATTATCGTTAAACGGGGGGCGGTTAAGGAATATAAATGCTATCTTTGCATATGATAGGCTGCGGCTCTACAATTGGAGCAAGCTCCATTGCTCTCGCCTTGCACTATCATTGCATAAGATAGGCTACGGCTCTGCAATTGGAGCAAGCTCTATTGCTCTTGCCTTGCACTATCTTTGCACACAGACATCATATAATACGGGCTGCCGTACTGTGTCATTTGGGCTGCGCCCTCTGCGGGCATGGCTGCGGATACAGGTGTCGGCCACCGTATTCTTTACATTCACTAAAAAAACAAGTCAGACATGGGAAAGGGTAAGAAAGGCGGCAAACGCATGAGGAAGAGCGACCTTGTGCCGATGCTCGAAAAACTGTTTGCCTCCAATCCGGGCAAGAAGCTGTCGTTTAAGGATATATTCCGCACGCTGCATCTCGACACTCATCCGCTCAAGATGCTTGCGGTGGACATCATGGAGGAGATGGCATGGGACGATTTCATAACCAGGGTGGCAGACAATGCCTATCAGCTCAACACCAAGGGACAGGTGCAGGAGGGAGTGTTCAGGCGCAAGTCCAACGGCAAGAACTCGTTTGTGCCTGACGACGGCGACATGCCGATATTCGTGGCGGAGCGAAATTCCATGTGGGCACTTGACGGCGACCGAGTGAGGGTGTCGTTCATGGCGCGCCGCAAAAACCATATAAAGGAGGCGCAGGTGATAGAGATAATACAGAGGGCCAAGGACCGCTTTGTGGGCCGACTGTGCTTTGATCACGACATCGTGTCGCTCGTGCAGTCGGGCAATGTGCTGCCTGCCAACATCATCATACCGCGCCGCAAGCTGCGAGGCGGCAGGGACGGCGACAATGCCGTGGTGAAAATAATGCAATGGCCCGATGCCGAACACCGCAACATGGTGGGAGAGGTGGTGGACGTGCTGGGCCCGGCTGGCGAGAACGACGTGGAGATGCACACCATACTCGCACAATATGGCCTGCCCTATGAGTATCCTGCCAACGTGGAGGAGGCCGCCGAGAAGATAAGCGGCGAAATCACGCCTGCCGACCTCGAGGGACGCGAGGACTTCCGCGGCACGTTCACATGCACCATCGACCCGAGCGACGCCAAGGACTTTGACGACGCGCTTTCCATAAGGCGCCTTGACGGCGGCCTCTGGGAGGTGGGCGTACACATTGCCGACGTGTCACATTATGTGACGGAGGGTTCGGTGATAGACAAGGAGGCCATGCGCAGGGCCACGAGCATTTACCTCGTAGACCGCACCATACCGATGCTGCCCGAGCGGCTGTGCAACTTTATATGTTCGCTGCGCCCCAATGAGGACAAGCTGGCTTACTCCGTGGTGTTCACGCTCGACGACGAGGCCGCCGTCAAGGACTACCGCATCACACACACCGTCATACGCAGCTGCCGCCGCTATGCCTATGAGGAGGTGCAGCAGCTGCTTGAGGACAACGGAGTGGCCGACGGCACCGGGCAGCCTGCGCCGCCAGCACCGCAGGGAGGCTATCGGGGCGAGTTTGCCGACGAACTCGTGACGCTCGACAGGCTTGCCAAGAAGCTCAGGGCGGCAAGGTTTGCCAACGGGGCGGTGAGGTTTGACCGCGAGGAGCTGCACTTTGACGTGGACGAAAAGGGCAAGCCAGTGCGCTGTTATTTCAAACGCTCAAAGGATGCCAACAAGTTGATAGAGGAGTTTATGCTGCTCGCCAACAGGACGGTGGCAGAGTCGGTCAACAAGGTCAAGAAAGGGGCAAAGCCAAAGACCCTGCCTTATCGTGTGCATGACAATCCCGACCCGCAGAAGCTGGAGACGCTGAGGGATTTTGTGGTGAAATTTGGCTACAAGCTCAAGACCGAAGGCACAAAGGGAGCCACCGCACGCTCGCTCAATGCGCTCATGGCGGAGAGCGAGGGCAAGCGCGAGCATAATCTCATACAGACCGTCGCGCTGAGGGCCATGATGAAGGCGAAATATTCCATACACAATATAGGCCACTTCGGCCTCGCCTTTGACTATTACACACATTTCACGTCGCCCATACGCCGCTATCCCGACACCATGGTGCACCGCCTGCTCACGCGCTACGCCCAGGGAGGACGCTCTGCCAACAAGGAGCATTATGAGGAGCTGTGCGAACACTCCTCGGAGATGGAGCAGATAGCCGCAAACGCCGAGCGCGACTCCATAAAATACAAGGCCGTGGAGTTCATGAGCGACAGGGTGGGCAATGTCTATGACGCTCACATCAGTGGCATACAGTCTTATGGCATCTACTGCGAGATAGACGAAAACCACTGCGAGGGCCTCATTCCCATGCGCGACCTTGACGACGACTATTATGACTTTGACGAGCGCAACTATTGTCTCGTGGGCCGCCGCCGCCGTCACCGCTACCAGCTGGGCGACCCCATAAGGATTCAGGTGGCGCAGGCCAATGTGGAGAAACGGCAGCTTGACTTCACGCTGGCTAAGGACTGATGACGAGAAAATGGAATTAAGGAGACCCGAAAGTGGATTTGAAGAGAGCCTGAAGCTCAACACGCAGACATAAAAAGAACAAGGGGCGGGAGATTGTTTTCACAACTCCTGCCCCTTGCTTGTCGGGATGAGGCGACTCGAACGCCCGACCCCTACGTCCCGAACGTAGTGCGC
>CAMGFM010000141.1 GCA_946055365.1 uncultured Prevotella sp.
TTGCGACAAGGTGCATCGCCGTCCCTTTCGTGTGAGGCTGAGGAGGCTGCGCACGGTGCTTTGACATGCGTCATGATGTTTAGCGAAAATATTGCAAACAGCAATAAAAGTTGTTAAATCATCACCGCATAAATTTATATATTATAATAATGTATGTAAATTTGCACTCGGAAAACTCAAAATGCCTTTTTGGTTTTCTTTGAATGGCGATAGCAATGTCTGATATAGAAACGTAACAATAATATCAATAGAATAGATAAGTAAGTATGAAAAAGGTAAAAGTCTTATTGGCAGCGGCAGTTGCCGCAGTCCTCGTCTCTTGTGGTGGAGGAAAAGGCCAGGGCAAGCCTGGTTTCGGGGATAACGAGTATGCAGTACGCACTATCCAGAGTCAGGATGCGGCTACGGAGACCACTTATCCCGCTACGGTCAAGGGTATTCAGGACGTGGAGATACGTCCGAAAGTATCTGGCTTCATCACAAGGCTCTGTGTGAAGGAGGGACAGACGGTCAAGGCAGGCCAGTTGCTCTTTGTCATCGACAACGTGACCTACGAGGCTGCCGTACGTCAGGCCAAGGCTGCCGTAAACTCCGCTAAGGCGCAGCTCAACACCTCGCGTCTGACATACGAAAATTCAGAGAAACTATTTAAGAACAACGTCATAGGCACCTATGAGCTACAGTCGGCCAAGAACGCGCTCGCTACGGCAGAGGCGGCACTGGCACAGGCAGAGGCGGCATACACCTCTGCCAAGCAAAACCTTGACTTCTGCTATGTCACCAGCCCTGCAAGCGGCGTGGTGGGCAACCTTCCTTATCGTGTGGGAGCTCTTGTGAGCGCGTCCATACAGCAGCCGCTCACCACAGTGTCAGACATCAGCACCATGCAGGTCTATTTCTCCGTGACCGAAAAAGACCTCCTCGCCATGACAAAGCAGGCCGGCGGTCTCAATGCCGCCATCAGCGACTATCCTGCCGTCAAGCTGCGTCTGGCAGACGGCACTGTCTATGACCATCCGGGGCGCGTGGCCACGGTGAGCGGCGTCATTGACGCCACTACGGGTACTGTTTCCGTGCGTGCCGACTTCCCCAATCCCTCTCATCTGCTCAAGAGCGGTGCGTCAGGCTCCATAGTTGTGCCTCACGTGACCACTTCTGCCGTGGTGATACCGCAGGATGCCGTGTCGCAGGTGCAGGACAAGCATTTCGTTTATGTAGTAGGCAAGGACAACAAGGTAAAGTACACCGCCGTAGAGGTAAGTCCGCAGGACGACGGCAAGACTTATGTCATCACAAAGGGTCTCAGCGTGGGCGACCGTGTGGTCGTGGCGGGCATCACCAGCCTCGTGGACGGCATGGAGATAAAGCCGCTCACCGAGGCACAGTATGCTGAGAAGCTCAAGAAAGCAGAGGAGCTTGGCAAGGCGCAGGGCGACCTCGGCGAACTGAAGAAAGCGTTTGGCAAATAAGGCCAGGCGGTGATACAAAAGCTTACGAATAACAAACTAAAAGCAAGGATTCAATGAAGTTAGATAAATTCATTAAACGCCCGGTACTCTCCACCGTGATATCCATATTGGTGGTTATACTGGGTATCATCGGTCTGGTGTCATTGCCTATAGAGCAATACCCTAACATTGCGCCGCCTACCATCATGGTGGATGCCTCTTATACAGGTGCCAATGCCGAGACGGTGATGAACTCGGTGCTCTCGCCGCTCGAGGAGTCCATCAATGGTGTGGAGGGCATGACCTACATGACTTCCTCTGCCACCAATGACGGCTCTGCGTCCATCACCGTATTCTTCAGACAGGGCATGAACGCCGACATGTGTCAGGTGAACGTGCAGAACCGCGTGTCGCAGGCATCCGCGCTCTTGCCTGCAGAAGTAACAAAGGCCGGTGTGCAGGTGATGAAGCGACAGTCGTCGACCGTGCTGCTCTTCGGTCTTACTGCCGACGACGACCGCTACGACGACGAGTTCCTCACCAACTATGCCAACATCAACATTATCCCGGCCGTGAAGCGTGTGAGCGGTGTGGGCGAGTGCGAGATATTCTCACAGAAGGACTATACCATGCGCCTGTGGCTCGACCCCGTGAAGATGAAGAGCTACGGGCTGATACCTTCTGACCTCATCGGCGTGCTGTCACAGCAGAACATAGAGGCTGCTCCCGGCTCTGTGGGTGAGCTTAGTGACAACCAATATGAATATACATTCCGCTATCGCGGTCGCCTGAAGACACCCGAGGAGTTTGGCAACATGATTATCAAGGCCACTGCCGACGGTCAGACCATAAGGGTGAAAGACGTGGCCAACGTGGAGATGGGCGCGCTGTCCTATAGCGTTGCGTCCAAGCTCAACGGCAAGTCGTCTGTGGCCATGATGGTCACCCAGACCGCAGGCTCCAATGCCACAGAGATAGCCACAAACATCAAGAAGCTGCTTGAGGAACAGCAGGCTGTCATGCCCCCGGGCGTAAGATACGACCTGTTGCAGGACGTGACGGAGTTCCTCTTTGCCTCTATCCACGACCTTATCAAGACTCTCATCGAGGCGTTCATCCTCGTGTTCCTTGTGGTTTACATCTTCCTTCAGGACACGCGCAGCACCCTCATCCCTCTCATCGCCGTTCCGGTGTCGCTCATAGGCACATTCTTCTTCCTTTATGTCTTTGGCTTCTCGCTCAACCTCCTCACTCTGGCGGCTCTTGTGCTTGCCATTGCCATCGTGGTGGACGATGCCATTGTGGTGGTCGAGGCAGTGCATGCCAAGCTCGACCTTGGCTACAAGTCAGCCCGCCTTGCGTCGATAGATGCCATGAACGAAATATCGGGAGCCATCATTTCCATCACTCTCGTCATGTCTGCGGTGTTTGTGCCTGTGTCATTCATGGGCGGCACGTCGGGCATATTCTACAGGGAGTTTGGTATCACCATGGCCATCTCCATCGTTATCTCGGCGTTGAACGCGCTCACCCTTTCCCCGGCTCTCTGTGCCGTGCTGCTCAAGCCCAAGAATGAGGACGGCAGTCCGCGCAAGATGTCTCTTGTCGACCGTTTCCATGCTGCCTTCAATGCAAGTTATGACAAGCTGCAGGGCCGCTACAAGAACGGTGTGCGCCGTGTTGTGGAGCGTCCGTGGATAGCTATAGGGTCTGTAGTGCTGGGTATAGTGCTTATGGGAGTGCTGATGGCAAACACCAAGACGGGTCTTGTGCCTGACGAAGACACGGGCACAGTGTTCTGTACCATCTCCACGCCTCCTGGCACATCCACTGCCAAGACCAAGGAAGTGATGGATCAGGTGGACCGCATGCTTGCCACAAACCCTGCGATAGAGTCTCGAATGAAGTTTATCGGCTATAACTTCATTGCCGGACAAGGCTCCAACCAAGGCATGATGATATGCAAGCTCAAGTCATTTGAGGAGCGGCAGAAGCTGGAGGGTCCTCTCAAGTATATAGGTGTGCATAATCTCGGCTCAAACATGGTGCTTGACATGATCTACAAGCAGACGGCATCCATCAAGGGAGCCCAGATACTTGCGTTCCAGCCGCCTATGGTGCAGGGCTTCTCCGCCACCAACGGCATCACATTCTCCATGCAGGACAGGACGGGAGGCGATGTAAACAAGTTCTTTGATGTGACACAGCGTTTCATAGCCGAGCTCAACAAGCGTCCGGAGATAGGCAACGCCATGACATCCTACAACACCAATTATCCGCAGTATAGCATTGACGTGGATGTGGCCAAGTGCAAGCAGAACGGCATTGACCCCTCCACCGTGCTTTCCACCATGCAGGGATACTATGGTGGCATGTATGCGTCAAACTTCAACAGCTACGGCAAGCTCTACCGTGTATATATACAGGCTCCGCCGTCGGCTCGCTCCGACCTCAAGAGCCTTGACAACATCTATGTGCGCACGGCGTCGGGCAACATGGCTCCCATCAAGGAGTATGTGACGCTTGAGCGTGTGTATGGACCGCAGACCATCGGCCGTTTCAACCTCTTCACCAGCATCGATGTCAACGCTTCGGCTGCCGACGGCTACTCTTCGGGCGACGCTCTCAAGGCTTTGTCGGAGGTGGCAAAGACCTCTCTGCCCTCGGGCTACACCTATGAGTTCTCCGGACTCACGCGTGCCGAGCAGGAGTCGAGCAACTCCACCGCCCTCATCTTCTTGCTGTGTCTCACATTCGTCTATCTCATCCTTGCTGCGCAGTATGAGAGCTACGTGCTGCCGTTGTCTGTGATACTCTCCATACCATTCGGTCTTGCGGGAGCGTTCCTCTTCACCAATCTCTTTGGCAAGAACAACGACATCTACATGCAGATCGCGCTCATCATGCTCATCGGTCTGTTGGCAAAGAACGCCATCCTCATCGTGCAGTTCGCGCTTGACCGCCGTCTCACGGGCATGGCCATATCATGGTCGGCAGTGCTGGGTGCTACAGCCCGTCTGCGTCCTATTCTCATGACCTCGCTCGCCATGATTATCGGTCTTCTGCCTATGCTTATGCCTATGGGCGTGGGCT
>CAMGFM010000142.1 GCA_946055365.1 uncultured Prevotella sp.
GAGAAAAGGGGGAGCCTCTGAAATTGGCCTTTCCACCGAAAGGCAGATTAAGAAAACACTAAGAAGGCTCCCCCGACGATATACCAATAGAATGTATGTATGGTCAAAGGTGTGTCGCAGGCCGTGCACAGGCACGTGCCGACAGTGTCATTTCACAAAACCTATGCGCGAATAGAGCGTGCCGGGGTCGCACTCCTCCACCGTGGGTATCTTGCGCTTGCGCCATGGCAAGGCTATCACCAGCCCCGCGCATATCAGGCAGCCATAGAATGTCCATCCGGCCATCTCCTTGACAGCCGTGAGCGTGGCCTGCACCTGCACCTTGCCCTTGAGCGACATGGCCGCCATGTTGTGCGCCTCGGTCTCGCTCTTGCCCTGCATGGTCATGCCCATGACCGTGCGGTCATAGGAGGCAGACACGTCGGGGTTGGTGCGGTCATAGTCCTGCGCAAAGCGCGTGACATAATGCTGTTGACGCTCTTGCAGCACGTTGCTGTAGAGCGCGGAGCCTATGCCGGGGGCTATCACCATGCGCACGGTGAGCATTATGCACACCCATGTAGACATGTATTTGTAGGGCATGCGCTGGTTGGCATAGACGGCAGTGACGGCATAGAGCAGCATCATGCCCGTGGCCCTGATGATGACGGGCCATTTCATGCGCTCGAGCAGCCCGTCGTTCTGCACCTCAAAGTACATGAAGAGCGCGTAGGCCGCCAGAATGATGAAGCCCATGGCAAATATCCACTTGAGTTGATAGCGTTTGACGCTCCAGTAGACAGCGATGACGAGTCCGAGAAAATAGCCCGCCAGCACCCAGTTGCCGAGCATGGCGTTCTGCCAGTTGTCTATCTTCATGCCCACGCCCGTAAAGACGTTGACAAACATCGCGCTCGAGTTGAATATCATAAGCCCCATGAAGAGGAGTATGCCGCCCTGCACACTGCGCAGCTTGAGTGTGCTGAGCAGGAAATAGGGCGAGCGGCGCGTCCACTCCATATATATGAACAACAGCAGCGACACTATGCAGGCCGCCGTGGCCCACCTGATGTAAGGGTGACTGTACCAGTCGAGCACCTTGCCGTAGACCATGACAAAGCTAAACGCCCCGCACATGAGGCAAAAGATGACTACATTGCCAAACTTGGTGAACGACATGGGTATGCCGCGCGTCGTGACATAGCTGTGATAGGGCATGGTGACCATGATGATGAATATGGCCACGAGCATGAACGCCATCATGAAGTAGTAGACATACTGCCATTCATAGGAATAGGCCAGCCATGCCGTGAGCCAAGTGCCTGCCTGCCCCAGAAGCATGAAGAAAAAGTAGATGAGAGGCATGGTGGCAGTCTTCTCATAGTCAATCTTGTCCCAGCTCTCGCCCTCTCTCGGCTCGTTGCCTGGCGTTATGTTGAACGTGGCCTCCACTCCAAAGGCATATTTGATGAGCGTGAAGAGATTGCACATGAGCAACGCCTGCCTCACAAAGCCCATGACGACGCTGCACACCGCCATGACAAAGATGCTGTCGGTCTTGGCGCACACGTAGCTCAGCACAAAGAGTATGGAGAAGCCCGTGACACACATCATCTTCTCGCGCCTCACGCACACCAGCTCATAGAAGAACGGCGAGAACGCCGCCATGCCCACCGACGTGGCGAAGCCCACAAAGGAGATATGCTCAGACTGTATGCCCAGACCGCCTATCATCTCACTGCTGTTGACGGTGTAGACACCGCTGATGGTCATGATGGGTATGAACAACAGTATGAGAAAGATGATGCCGAGCGGCTTTGGCACCCAGTTATAGAACGGATAGTTGCGCGGATTGGAAGCCATGGCCTATTTCCTTTCTGCCTTTACCACCACCATCATGCCAGCCGCGAGGCGGCGGTTGTCCTCTGGAGACAGCCCCTCAAAGTCTATGCGCACAGGCACACGCTGCTGTATCTTGACAAAGTTGCCTGCCGAGTTGTCAGTAGGCACGAGTGAGTACTTGGAACCCGTGGCTCCGCTGATGGCGGTGACGGTGCCAGTGAACTCACGGTCGCCGAATGCGTCGACGGTGAGGCGCACCTTCTGCCCTATATAGAGGTTTTCGACCTGCGTTTCCTTGTAGTTGGCGATGACCCACTTCTGCGTGTCGGGCATGATGTAGGTCACTGTCTGTCCAGCGTTGACCATCTGTCCCTCCTCGAGCGCGCGTCGTCCGAGCTGACCGTCACACGGTGCCGTCACGACGGTGTAGGAGAGGTTGAGACGTGCCATCTCAAGAGCCGCCGTTGCCCTCTCTATGGCAGCCTCGGTGTTGGCTCTGCGCGTGCGCACCTCGTTCACGCCCGAGCGGGCGGCCTTCTGCTGTCGGCGCGTGGCCTCGAGCTTCTTGCGCGTGGCGGCATACTCTGTCTCGAGCTGCTCGAGCTGTATGGGCGTTGCGGCCTTGCGCTCCACGAGGTTGCGATAGCGTTTGATGTCCTTGTCGAGTTTGGCAAGGCGCACCTCAATCTCGGCTATGCCAGCCTCATAGACAGAGGCTGAGTTTTGCGTTGTCTGCAACGTGGCGTCGATGACGCTCGCGCCAGCCATGGCATCCTTGAGAGCCGCCTCGGCCTCCATGACACGTATGCGATACTCGCGGTCGTCGAGAATGAGGAGAGTGTCGCCCTTCTTGACGCTCTGGTGCTCGCGGAAGCATATCTTCTTGATGTAGCCAGAGGCACGCAGGTTGACGGGAGAGATATACTGCTCTATCTGCGCGTCATTGCTGGTCTCGGCACTCTTATAGTCGATGAAGATGCCTACTATCTTGTAGACACCCCAGAGCAGTATCGCCACGCCTATAAGGCTCGCCACGAGCTGGCGGCCGCGCTGTCGCTTGAGCTTCTTCTGCTGATCGGCGAGGGTGGAGGCGTTGTCGGTATTGCCGTTTGCGTTGTCTGCGTTGTTGACGTTGTTGTCTACGTTGTTGTCGATATTGTTGTTGTTATTTTCCATTGCTGTTTCTTATTAGGGTGTGGGGGTATTGTATATATATTAATGTGTGTGCGTGAGTGCTTGCAGGCGCGCCTTGTGTCAGGCATCGTGCAGCGTGTCTCAGGGATTGAGCAGTGTGTCGAGCTTGCCTGTGAGCTTGAGCAGCGTGAGGTTGGCCACCTGATAGTTGTAGTGGGCGGTGAGATAGTTGTTTTGCGCCTCGCTCACCCTCATCTCGTCTTGCAGCACGTCGGTCATGGAGGTTATGCCCTCACGGTAACGCTCGTTGGTCATGCGGCACACGTCCTCGGCGAGCTGATAGTTGTCCTTTTGCTTGCGGTAGGTGCGCATGGTGTTCTGCAAGTCGTTGTTGGCGTTGAGATACTGTGTCTGCATGCTCTTGAGAGCGTTTTCATAGGACAGCTGCGCCGTCTCCACGTCTATCTGTGCCTTGCGTGAGCGCGAGCGTTTGTCAAATCCGTCAAAGACAGGCACGCGCAGGGAGAGACCAATGCCGTTGGAGCCATACCAGTGATTGGACGCTCCAGAGTGAAACCAGTTCTTGAAGCGGTCGGTAAACGCCGAGTACATGAGGTTGGCAGACAATGAGAGCGTGGGCAGATAGCCGTCGTTGACGAGCTTCTTCTGCTGTGCAGCCAGCACACGCTTCTCCTGGAGCAGCAACAGCTCGGGTTGTCTGTCGCTAAACGCCGCCCCGGGAGCCGGCACAGCCTCCTCCGCGCTTGTCGGCACGACGGCTATGTCTTTGTCGGCAGGATAGTCGAGGATGTATTTGAGCATGTTATACTGCTGTATGAGCATGGCCTGCGCATTGTCATACTGCACCTGAAGGTTCTCGAGGTTGAGTCTCACCCTCTGCACGTCCACCTCCACCGCCATCTGGTTGTCATAGAAAGCCACGGTGATGTCGCGCAGCTCCTCAAGACGCTTTATATTGTCCTTGACAAGCGCGAGCTGCTCCACGGTGTTTTGCGCCAGATAGTACATCTTGCATATCTGCACGACGAGATCTTCGCGCGCCTTGTCATAGGAGAGGCTGTTGAGACGGTTGACAGTCTTGGCAATGTCGATGGCAGTGTAGACGGTCTGGTTGTAGAGCGGCATCTGCAACTGCAGGCCTGCCGACGCGTTGTACTGCAAAGTCTTGGTAACGTTGTACTTGTTGCCATAGGCAGAGCCGTCAGTGACGGAGACGGGAGGCGTGAAGTTGTCGTTGAGACTTGCCACAGCGTTGATTTGCGGCAGCAGCTTGGCGCGGTTCTCGCTGAGCGAGTGTCGCCCCTTAAGCACTTCGTTGCGGCTGGCCTTGAGCGAGAGGTTGTTTTCAATGCCCATTTGCAGGCATTGCCCGAGCGTCAAGGTCTCTTGGGCCCTTGTGCCGTGAAAGACGGCGGCAAAGGCAAACACTAAAATAGTTTTTTTCATGCAGTTGTTATTTCTTAATCCGCTGCAAAATTAGTTCATTTCGGCGGATTTATTGTATTCACTTCTAAAGACAAAC
>CAMGFM010000143.1 GCA_946055365.1 uncultured Prevotella sp.
ACCGACAAGGCACTGAGCGTGATAGTGGCCATCTTCGTGTCTGTGGCGATAGCTTTCGTGTGCGGCGTGATAGTGCAGTGGATTGCGCGCGTTGTCTTCACCTTCAGCTACCGCACTCACTCGCGCCTCGGCGTGGGCATCTTCGGCGGCATTGCGTTTACGGCCCTCGCCTACTTCATTTTCATCAAGGGTCTCGGCAAGAGCCCCATGCTTGACAGCGACTTTAGAGCCTATATCGACGCAAACACGCGCCTGCTGCTACTATACACGTTCATAGCGTCCACCATCCTGATGCAGGTGCTGCACATGATGAGGGTGAGCGTGTTCAAGCTGGTGGTGCTGATGGGCACATTCGCCCTTGCCATGTCGTTTGCGGGCAACGACCTTGTCAACTTCATCGGCGTGCCTCTTGCAGGTCTTGACTCCTACAACGACTTCATGGCCAACGCCAACGGGCAGGGTGTGGAGACATTTATGATGCACTCACTCAACAGTTCGGCACAAACGCCACACGTCTACCTGCTGTTGGCAGGCGTGGTGATGATTGTGGCTATGGTCACGTCAAAGAAGGCGCGCAACGTCATCAAGACTTCTGTCGACCTCTCTCGTCAGGACGAGGGCGATGAGATGTTTGGCTCGTCACGCGCCGCAAGAAGCATCGTGCGCTACTGCCAGAACAGCAGCTCCTGGGTGGCAAACATCATACCCGACAGCGTCACAAGATGGATAGACTCGCGATTTAACAGGCAGGAGGCAGAGCTGCCCGACGGCGCGGCGTTTGACGTGGTGCGCGCGGCTGTCAACCTTGTGCTTGCCTCAATGCTCATCACCATCGGCACGAACTACAAGCTGCCTCTATCAACCACCTACGTGACATTCATGGTGGCCATGGGCTCCTCTCTTGCCGACCGCGCGTGGAGCAGAGAGAGTGCCGTGTTCAGGGTGACGGGCGTTATAAGCGTCATCGGCGGATGGTTCATCACCGCCGCGGTGGCATTCGCCGCCTGTGGCTTGGTCAGCACGACAATGTATTATGGCAACGTCATAGCCAAGGTGCTGTTCATAGCCCTCGTCATCTTCATCATCGTCAACAACAACCGCAAATACAAGCGCAAGGAGCAGGAGACAGCCAAGGACGACAACATGTTTCGCACTATACTGCGCACCCGCGACCCTGAAATAGTGTGGGATCTGCTGGTGAAACACGTGTCAAACACGCAGAGCTTCACGGCCAAGTTTGCCATGGATACGTTCAACAGCATACTTGACGGACTGGAGTGCGAGCGCCCGAGGACTCTGCGCAAGGCCTCAAACGCCCTTGAAAGGGAAAAGGAGATGCTCAAGAAATTCAGGAAACAGGAACTCCTGGCCCTCAAGCGGGCACCCATGGACATGGCAATTGAGAGAAACACGTGGTTTCACCTCGGCATCAACTCGTCGGAGCAGTATATCTACTGTCTCAAGCGTATGCTTGACCCCGTGAAAGAGCATGTTGACAACAACTTCAACCCCATACCAAGACAGTATGTCGAGGAGTTCCAGCCCATGAGGGAGACTATCAACCAGCTCATGAAGGAGACAGAGGAGCAGATAACAACATGCCGTTTTGAAAACTACCGCAACACGCTCGCCACTGCCGACAGATGCAAGGACGAACTGTCTGTGCTGAGAAAACGTCACATAGACCGCATACAGCAAAACAGCGACGAGACCATACTCAAGGTGTCACTCGTGTATCTCAACATATTGCAGGAGAGCCAGCAGCTGCTAAGTAACATGAGACACCAGCTGAGAGCGGCAAAGAAATTCATAGCCAACTGAGGCTCTGCCGCCACACTGTGACAATGCCGTGTCACACTCCCTGCCAATCAATGACATTATTCATCTAAAGCGAAGCCGCATTGCGCCACGCCATACTGGTCAGTGACGTGATGCGGCTTGGCTGTGTGAGGGCTTGTATACGCCCGCAAGCGTGCCACGGCGCGACGAGGCAGCAAGAAACGTCCCGTTTTTTTTGGGCGCGGCACTATATGTTATTTGACTTTTTATGTGTAATTTTGCACGACACAATTCATTATTACAACATCATGCCATGAACCAATTTACAAAGATTATCGCCGCCTCCCTCAACATCGGCGAGAAGCACGTGGACAACGTGCTTGAACTCTTAGAAGAGGGCTGCACCATACCCTTTATCTCAAGATACAGAAAAGAGAGAACGGGCAACATGGACGAGACAGACATTGAGGCGGTGGCTCAGGCCAACAACAAACTCAAGGAGCTGGCCAAGAGAAAGGAAACTGTGCTAAACACCATAGAAGAACAAGGCAAGCTGACCGAACAACTGAGGCAACGCATAGAGGAGTGTTGGGACAGCACACAGCTCGAGGACATCTACCTGCCCTATAAACCCAAAAGACGCACAAGGGCGCAGATAGCCCGGGAGATGGGGCTGGAGCCTCTCGCGCAGATGCTGCTCATACAAAGAGACAAGGACATACTGCACACCGCGGACAAGTATGTCAACGACAAGGTCAAAGACCGCGAGACAGCACTGCAGGGCGCAAAGGACATAATAGCCGAGACGGTGAGCGAAAACGAAGAGTGCCGCAACATGATAAGGGGAGAGTTCAGGCGCAACGCCATAATAACCTCAAAGGCGGTGGCCAAGCGCAAGGACGAAGAAGAGGCGCAGAAGTTTGCCGACTATTTTGACTTCTCCGAACAGCTGCGACACTGCTCCTCTCACCGCCTGCTGGCAATGAGACGCGGCGAGGCGGCAGGCTTCCTGCGCGTAAGCATCTCTGCCGACGACGACACATGCACCGACAGACTCAGAAGACAGTATGTCAGGGGCAGCGGCATAAGCCAGACACTCGTGGGAGAAGCCGTGGACGACGCCTTCAAACGGCTGCTCAAGCCGAGCATAGAGACCGAATTTGCCGCCCAAAGCAAGCAAAAGGCCGACGAGGAGGCCATTGCCGTCTTCGCCGACAACCTGCGACAGCTCCTGCTGGCCGCCCCGCTGGGACAGAAACGAGTGATGGCGGTCGACCCGGGGTTTGCCAACGGCTGCAAGACGGCATGTCTCGACGCACAGGGCAACCTGCTGCACCACGAGATAGTGTTTCCGCATCCGCCACGCAACAGACGGGCGGAGGCAACGGCAGCACTCCTGCGCATGGTGAGGCTCTATCAGATAGAGGCAATAGCCGTGGGCAACGGCACGGCAAGCCGCGAGACCGACGAGTGGCTCAGGGAGGCACAACTGCCGCAGACGGTGGAGGTGTATGTGGTGAGCGAGGACGGCGCGTCCATATATTCCGCGTCAAAGACAGCGCGCGAGGAATTTCCCGACGAGGACGTGACAGTGAGGGGAGCGGTGTCCATAGGACGCAGACTGATGGATCCTCTCGCCGAACTTGTTAAGATAGACCCCAAGAGCATAGGCGTGGGACAATATCAGCACGACGTGGACCAGACAATGCTCAAGAACAGCCTCGACACGGTGGTGATGAGCTGTGTCAACTCCGTGGGCGTGAACCTCAACACCGCCTCACAGCATCTGCTCACCTACATCAGCGGACTCGGACCCGCACTCGCAAAAAACATAGTGGAATACAGACGCGCAAACGGCGCGTTCACATCAAGGGCACAGCTCAAGAAAGTGCCTCGTCTCGGACCCGCAGCCTATGAGCAGTGCGCAGGTTTCCTGCGCATACCTGGCGCAAAGAACCCGCTTGACAACACCGCCGTGCATCCTGAACGCTACGCGCTCGTGGAGACTATGGCCAAGGACAACGGCGTGACCGTGAGACAGCTTATAGAAAACAAGGATCTGCAACGGCAAATAGACCTCATGGCATACGTAAGCGGCGATGTGGGCATGCCCACGCTCAAAGACATCATGACAGAGCTTGACAAGCCGGGACTGGACCCGCGCGGCAAGGTGGAGAAATTTGAGTTTGACCCCAATGTAAAGACCATGGAAGACTTGCGGGAGGGCATGGTGCTGCCAGGCATAGTGACCAACATCACCAAATTCGGGGCTTTCGTTGACATAGGAGTGCATCAGGACGGCCTTGTACATGTGTCGCAGATGGCCGACAGGTATGTCAAAAACCCATCAGAGGTGGTCAAGCTACATCAGCATGTCAGGGTGACTGTGACAGAGGTGGACCTGAAAAGGCGCAGGATAGCCATCTCTATGAAGAAAATATGACGGTAAAGGCAGACACAAGCACTTTTGCGTACATGGAAAAGGGGCGTGCAGAACCATGCGCGCCCCTTTTTATGTCATATAAATACCCCAGTTCGGGATAATGTATTGATTAACTGTATGTGAAGACATTGGTACGAGTACTCTTCCCGTGCCATTAAGCACGGGCTATATATAAATAATACGAAAGAGTCACTTCTGTCTTTAGAACAATGAAAGCTGCTTTGTATCTTCGATGCAGTATCCTT
>CAMGFM010000144.1 GCA_946055365.1 uncultured Prevotella sp.
CCCTGTGCCACGTCGGTGCCGTTTCTGCGCCACGGATATTCGCCCGTGAGCAGGGCATAGCGCGAGGGCGTGCTTGTGGAGGCCGCCGCATGAGAGTCGGTGAGCCGCAGCCCGTGTGCCGCGAGGCGGTCGATGTTGGGCGTAGACACGCCTTTTGCCCCGTAACAGCCGATGTCGCCATAGCCGAGGTCGTCGGCAATGATGATAATGACATTTGGGCGTGACGTGTCTGCGGTCTTTTGTGTCTTCTTTGATGCCACTGCCGAGCCTATGCTCCATGGCACGATCAGGGAGAGGAGCAATGTGGGTCTGTACATGGTGTGGGTGTGGTGATGTTTAGGGTGAGTTTGATATGTGTATATAGGGGCTTTGACAAAAGAGCGGTGCGCTTTTGACGAGGGGGTCGTGTGGTTTTGACAAAAGAGTCGTGCGGTTATGAAGAGGAAATCGTGCGGTTTTGACGAAAGAGCGGTGCGGCTTTGGTGAATGAGACCAGTGTGTGTGGCGTGTCGTGCGCGCCCTCTCACTTAGAAATCTTGCATCCCTCGTTGAAGATGCGCATATACTCGTCATAGGAGATGTATCTGCCGCCCATTGACTTGAGGTGTGGAGTCTCGAGCTGGCAGTCTATGAACGTGCCGCCGAGGCGTTGCATCGTGCGTGCGAGGAATATCAGTGCGAGCTTGCTTGCGCTTGGCACGAGCGAGAACATGCTTTCGCCAATGAAGTTGCGCCCTATGTTCACGCCATACAGCCCTCCCACGAGCTGTCTTGAGCCGCTTGAGTTGTCCCACACCTCCACGCTCTGCGCTATGCCTATGCGGTTGAGTCGTGTGAAGGCTTCTATCATGTCAGGCCCGAGCCATGCCCCCTCCATGTCGATGCGCTGTTGCGAGCATCCCTGTATCACTCCGTCAAAATCTTCTCCTATGCTCATCGTGTATTTGCCCTTGTTGAGGAGAGTGCGCATGGAGTGTGACACGTGTATCTCGTCGGGAAATATCACGAAACGCTGCATGGGGCAGTACCATTGTATCACCGCATCGCCTTTGAATGGATACCAAGGAAATATGCCGTTGCTGTAGGCCAGCAGCAGACGGTCGACGCTGAGGTCGCCGTCTATGGCAAAAAGGCCTGAAGGCTCGCCGAGACGAGGGTCAGGAAATGCTATGTCTTTGTCTAATCGGTATATCATGTTTATAATTCTGTATGTCTGTTATAATAAGGTGTAATGTGAAAAGCAAATGTGCCTGTCGTGAGGCGCGGCGTGTCATGATTTGTGGGCGCAGGGTGGGGTGGCAGGCTTGCGGCGTGGCGTGTAGTGGCAGCCGTTAGGGCGTGTCGTGACAGTCACGCCATGATTGTCGGCAGCAAAGGCGGCTTCTCGCCGCTACACAGCCTTTATTCACCGATGCAAGAGAGCCATTATCCCCGATGCAAAAGTGTCGCTTTATGCCGCAGAAAGCGGCTTTTTCCTGTAAGCAAAGAGCCTCTTTCCTATATGCAAAGAGCCACTTTCTTGTGTGCAAAGAGCCACTTTCTTGTGTGCAAAGAGCCGCTTCCCGATCGAGAAATAGCCGCTTGTGCCTTATGTGCGCCACAGGCGAGGGGTGTGGCGCAGGCGTTTGCCACGCCAGCAAGCCTCCTTTCTGCCGTGTCAGCACAGCACCAGCTGTCCGTCCTTGACCCTCACCGTGACCTCGCCGCCCTTTGTGAGCCTGCCAAACAGCAGTTCTCTTGTGAGCAGGGGCGTGAGCAGGCTGCCCGTGACGCGCTCCAGCTCCCTTGCGCCATACTCTGTGGTGAAGCCCTTGTCGAGCAGCAGTTGTCGAGCGTCGTCTTCCACGGTCATAGTCACGTTTTTGTCGGCGAGCATGTGCGCCATTCGCCTGAGTTTCTTGTCGAGTATGAGGCTTGCCATGTCACGTGTCATGTCGTTGAAAGTCACTATCTGCGTGAGTCGGTTGATAAACTCGGGCTTGAACAGCCTTTTCACCGCGCTGAGCATGGCCTCTCCCCTCGTCACGCTGCGGTTGAAGCCCACGTTGGCCCTTGCCGCATATTGTGCGCCAGCGTTTGAGGTCATGATAATAATGGTGTTGCGCAGGTCGGCTTTCTGTCCCTTGTTGTCAGTGAGCGACGCATAGTCCATCATTTGCAGGAATATGTTGAAGATGTCCGCATGAGCCTTTTCTATCTCGTCAAACAGCAGCACGCAGTTGGGCGAGTTTCTCACGGCGGCGGTGAGCAGTCCGCCGTCCTCATAGCCCACGTAGCCAGCGGGCGAGCCTATCAGCTTTGCCACGGAGTGCTTTTCGGCATATTCGCTCATGTCAAATCTCACCAGTTTCACGCCGAGCCTTGCCGCAAGCACCTTTGCCACCTCCGTTTTGCCCACTCCCGTGGGCCCCACGAACAACAGGCTTGCCATGGGCTTGCCCTCCTCGGTCAGCCCTGCCTTTGCCGTGTGTATGGCTCTTACCACTTGCTCCACCGCGTTGTCCTGTCCGAAAATCTCGCTGCGCATGTCGCTCTCGAGAGAGGCGAGAGCCTCGTTGGAAGAGTCCTTGAGAGCCTGTGCGTCTATCTTGCACATCTTGGCAAGTATCTCCTCCATGAGTTGCGTACTCACCGTCTGCTTTCTCTTTCTGCCCTTTGTGGCGAGCGGATGCGTCTCGCGGTATGCGCCTGCCTCGTCTATGAGGTCTATGGCCTTGTCTGGCAGAAACCTGTCTCTCATGTGTCTGGCGGTAGAGTCCACCGCATACTCTATGCAGTCGCTGTCATACTTCACCCCGTGAAATGTCTCATAGCCCTTGATCAGCCCTTTTATTATTTCTATTGCGTCGTCTCGTGACGGCTCGGCTATGTCTATCTGTTGAAAACGCCTCACAAACGACTTGTTATTGGCCAGATGGCGGTTATATTCGTCATAGGTTGTTGAGCCTATGAACCTTATGCTGCCGTCCTCGAGATAGGGTTTGAGTATGTTAGATGCGTCGAGCGTGGCGTCGCCGCTGCGTCCTGTGCCTATGAGACCGTGTATCTCGTCGATGTAGAGTATGCAGTTGCCCTTTGCCTTGAGGCCCTTCATCACGAGCTTCATGCGCTTCTCGAAGTCGCCGCGAAACTGTGTGCCTGCCAGCATGGTGGCCATGTCCATGGCATACACCGTAGCCCCTTGTAGGCGTGGCGGCACCTTGCCCTCCACGATGAGAGCTGTCAGTCCATAGACGAGAGCAGTCTTGCCCACGCCCGGCTCTCCTATGTGCAGGGGGTTGTTTTTGTCCTTGCGGCACAGTACCTGAATGGTGCGGTCGAGCTCCTGCTCCCTGCCTATGAGCGGATTGTGCGTGGTGTAGGTGTCGTTGAGGCATGTCACGAGCGACTGCCACGTGCCGCCCTCCTCCTTGGCGGTGCTGTCGTGGCTGTCGCCATCGTTGTAGCCGTTGTCATGTCCTGCCGTCGTGTCATGGTGCGACTGGTATTGTGCCGTCAGCTCCTCTATGAAGTTGGCCGTGCCTGTGTCCTCGGTGAGCAGGCCGAGAGCCCATGCCGCGTCAGAGCCGTCGAGATGTGCCATTGAGTGTATGATGTGGCACACGTCAATGACGTTTCTGCCTGCCGCGAGTGCCGACAGTGATGCGTTCTCAAGCATCCTGTTGCACAGTTCTGACGACTCGATGCTATATTCCTTGTCTTCGGGCATGGTCTCCATCTCGTCGAGCAGGCCCTTTAGCTCCACTGTCATGATGTCGCCGTCAAGGCCGAGCGCGCTGACAGTGTCGGCAAACGGTTGTTGTTGTGCTATGGCATAAAGCACATGTTCGGGGGTGATAAATTCATGGCGGTATTGGCTGCACAGTGCCATTGCCATGTTGAGAGCTTTCTCAGAGTAAACACTCAGTTTCATTTTGGTGTCATTTTTTTTTGTGTGTGATAGTTGGCAGGCGTGTCACGGCGGCTGCGGTTTTGCGTTGTAGGGCGTGTCGCTTGCGGTGTGTGGGTGTGCGCAGGGGCTGCCGTCACTCGGGCTTGCACTCTATGCGCAGCGGAAAGTTATGCTCCCTTGCGAGCCGCGTGGCCTTGCGTGTCTTTGACATGGCCACATCATAGCTGTATATGCCTGCCACCGCGCTGCCCTTGGTGTGTATGTACATCATTATGGACTGTGCCTCGGTGTCGCTTTTGAGAAACACGTCCACCAGTATCATCACCACAAAGTCCATTGTGGTGAAGTCGTCATTGTAGAGTATGACCTTGTAGCGGCGCGGTTTGCGCACCGTGGTACTGACCCTTTTGCGCACTGCTGTCTGCTCGTTTGCCATGATGTATGATGTTTGTGTTTGTGGGATGGTGATAAAGCGTGTTTTTTCTATGCGCTAAATTACTAAAAAACCGTGACACTCGCAAGAAAAAAGCGAGAGCAATGCCCGTGGCGTGCAATTATTGTGGC
>CAMGFM010000145.1 GCA_946055365.1 uncultured Prevotella sp.
CTTGCCATATTCGCTTGTCACCTCGGGCAGTATCTCCGTGTCGCCTCGCCCTTCTATCCACTGTTCGCGCATTCTTGGCAGTCCCTTTTTGAGGTCCACCTCTATGTCGGGGTCAGAAAACGGGCCGCTTGTGTCATATATATACACAGGATCGTTCTTTTCCATGTGCGGCACTCCGTTCTTGTCCTTTGTCACGGTGGGCGTGAGGTTTACCTTGGTCATGCCCACTCTGATAAACGGGTATATCGTGCCGTTCATATACGCCTTTTCTCTCTTGGCGTATGCCTTGTTGTCGTTGATAGCCATATAGGATAATAGGTGTTATCTTGGTGTTTTGATATGCAATATCTTGGTGTTTAGATTTGCGAGTTATAAGTTAAGAAACGAGGTGAGCGGCGAGCTTGCCTCCGCACAGTCGCTCACGGCTCCCAGTCCTGCCTCATAGGCGCGCCTGCCTGCGATGACAGCCTCCTTGAAGGCGCGTGCCATCTCCGTGGGGTTGCCTGCCACGGCGATGGCAGTGTTCACCAGACAGCAGTCTGCGCCCATCTCCATGGCCTCGGCGGCGTGGCTTGGAGCTCCAATGCCTGCATCCACCACCACTGGCACGGTGGCCTGCTCAATTATAATCTGCAAAAAATCCTTCATGCGCAGTCCTTTGTTGGTGCCGATGGGCGCGGCCAGCGGCATGACAGTGGCTGCGCCTGCCTCCTCGAGGTGTTTGCAGAGCGTGGGGTCGGCCTGGCAGTAGGGCAGCACCACAAATCCCATTTTCACCAACTGCTCCGTGGCCTTGAGAGTCTCCACTGAGTCGGGCAGCAGCCACTTCGGGTCGGGGTGTATCTCAAGTTTCAGCCAGTTAGTGCCAAACGCCTCGCGCGACATTTGCGCCGCAAACACGGCCTCCTCCGCGTTTCTCACTCCCGAAGTGTTGGGCAGGAGCTGAATGTTGGGGTTTTGAGTGATGTGAGTGAGCAGATCGTCGTGCTTGTCTTCCAGCTCCACACGTTTCATGGCCACTGTCACCATCTCTGTCTCGCTCGCCTTGATGGCCTCTGCCATAAGTGCGTTGTTGTTGAACTTTCCTGTTCCGAGGAAAAGGCGCGAATTAAACTCGCGTCCTGCTATTACCAGTTTCTTCATCTTCTATTTTTTGCTTGTCATTGTTTGCTGTCGTTGCCACGGCGTGACTGTTTTCTTGTCACGGCATGAGTGTTTCATGTCACGGCATGGCTGTCGTTTGTCACGGCATGGCTGTTCCCGTTTCTGTTTTTATCATTCTTATGAGTCTCTTCATCTCCTCCACGGGATTGTCTGCCCTCAACACCGTGCCACTGAGGGCGATGCCGTCAATGCCCGTGGCCATTAGGCTTGCTATGTCGTTGGCCGTGATGCCCCCGATAGCCACTATGGGCAGGCTGATGCCTGCGCGGCGCATCTGTGCCGTGATGTTGCGGTAGCCCTCAAGCCCGAGCACTGGCGCGAGGCCCTGCTTTGTGGTGGTAAACCTGAAAGGTCCGCAGCCTATATAGTCGGCTCCGCCGAGATAATGAGCCATTATGTCGTCAAAGGTATTGGCCGTGCCGCCTATGATAAAGCCCTTGCCCAGCAGTGTCCTTGCCTCTCTCACTGGCATGTCGTTCTTTCCGAGATGCACACCGTCAGCCTTTATCTCCTTAACCAGTGCCACGTTGTCGTCAATGATGAACGTGGCTCCCTTGTCTCTGCACATGCGTTGTGCCTCCAGTGCCGTTTGCCTCAGCGTGTCGCCGTCGCAGTCTTTCATGCGCAGCTGTATCCACCTGCATCCTCCGTCAAGAGCCATGCGTATGGAGTCGAGATAGGAGTAGCGTTCTGTAAAATGAGAAATGAATTGCAGCATTATCCTATCCTCCACAAGCCGCCTTGATGATGATGATATTGTCGTTTTCGGCAATGGGAGTGGCTTCCCAATCCGTCTGTCTCACCATTTTCATGTTGAGGGCCATCGCCACGCCGCTCTCTGGCAGGTTGAGCTGCACGGCGAGCGACTGCATGTTTGTGGCCTCTGTCTCTACGGGTTTGTTGTTGACGTTTATCTTCATAGTTGTCTTGTCTTTATCGTTGTCTTGTTTTATTTTATAATATAGTAGTCTTGTCGTGACTGTCGTGAATAGTTGTTTTACTGATGCAAAAGTGGCGTTTTCCTTAGCCAGAAGTGCCACTTTTCAAGTTCCAAAGAGGCACTTTGGCAGTGTGAAGTGCCACTTTTCACGAGTCGTCCAAACGCTTGCTTTCGGATGCGCGGCGACAAAAAAAGAGGCAACGGCATTTTAGTTTAATGCCATTGCCTCGGGAGTCACAGTATAAACAATTTTTTTTATGGGCTTTTTAGTGTCACCATGCGATGTTATTCTCATTTCCTACGACAGCATTAACTGTATCAGGTCAATGGGTATAATCTCAGCCCGTTCCGCCGCCGCTCTTCAACATGCGAAAGTGACGGTCAGGGCACCCCCGAGCAATCTGCGTGTAAAGTTACGCTAATTTTGGCATGACTCCAAATTTCTTAACTAAAAATAACTTAGTCTTTTTCTGCCTCCAGATGTGCCGTCCGTGTCTTTGCCGTTGACGCTCAGATGGCGTCAAGAGCCTGACTGAGGTCGGCGATGATGTCGTCTATGTGTTCCACGCCTATTGACAGGCGCACGGTAGAGGGCGTTATGTGCTGTGATGCCAACTCTTCGGGTGTCATCTGCGAGTGTGTGGTGGTGTAAGGGTGTATCACCAGCGACTTGACGTCGGCCACGTTGGCGAGCAGAGAGAATATCTTGAGCGAGTCGATGAACTTCCACGCGTCTTCCTGCGTACCGTCTATCTCAAGAGTGAAGATAGAGCCTGCCCCGTGCGGAAAATACTTCTTGTAGAGCTCATGGTCGCGATGGGAGGGCAGCGACGGGTGGCTCACGCTCCTCACTTTCGGGTGGGCGGCGAGAAACTTCACCACTTTCAGCGCGTTCTCCACGTGACGCTCTATGCGCAGAGGCAGCGACTCTACGCCTTGCAGCAATATCCAGGCGTTGAACGGCGAGATGGTTGCGCCCGTGTCGCGCAGTATGACGGCGCGTATGCGTGTCACAAAGGCCGCCGGTCCTGCCACGTCGGCAAAGACGGCACCGTGATAAGAGGGGTCGGGGAGAGCCAGGGTGGGATAACGTGAGGCGTTGGCTTTCCAGTCAAACTTGCCGCTGTCCACTATCACGCCGCCGAGTGACGAGCCGTGGCCTCCAATGAACTTTGTGGCACTGTGAACCACGATGTCTGCCCCATGCTCTATGGGCCTTATCACTATCGGGGCGAAGGTGTTGTCCACGATGAACACTATGCCGTGCCTGTGAGCCACCTCTGCCACGGCCTCAAGATGCGTCACGTCGCTGTTGGGGTTGCCGAAAGTCTCAGCATACACCACCTTGGTGTTGGGCTGTATGGCTGCCTCGAGAGCCTCGAGGTCGTTGACGTTTACGATAGTGTTGGTCACGCCCTGCGTGGACAGCGTGTGGGTGATGAGGTTGAACGATCCGCCGTAGAGATTGTCAGCCGCCACGATGTGGTCGCCCGCCTGCGCCACGTTTTGCAGTGCATAGGTCACGGCCGCTGCGCCGCTTGCCACGGCGAGAGCCGCCACGCCGCCCTCGAGAGCCGCCACTCTCTGCTCAAACACAGCCTGCGTGGAGTTGGTCAGACGGCCGTAGATGTTGCCCGCGTCGCGCAGTCCGAAACGGTCGGCGGCATGTTGAGAGTTGCGAAACACATAAGAAGTGGTCTGATATATCGGCACTGCCCGCGAGTCAGTGGCGGGATCTGCCTGTTCCTGCCCTACATGCAGGGCGATAGTCTCAAGATGAAGTTTGTCGTATGCCATAGTTGCTGTGGTTTTATATTTGTTTTTGATTTATGGTTGCAAAGGTAGCGGTAAGCAAGATATATTCCAAGAAGAATTGCAAATATAGAAAAAATCACTAATTTTGCACCGTTTGTCAGAATTAACGTCTAAAAACAACGTAAAATGTCATCTTTGTCAGAATCTTACCGTCTTGACGCAAAGGACATAGACATCCTGCGCGCCCTACAGTCAAACGCGCGCCTCAGCAACAAGGAGCTGGCGGCAGCCGTACACCTCTCCACGACTCCCACTTACGAGCGCGTGAAAAAACTTGAGCGTCATGGCATAATAAAACGTTATGCCACGATACTCGATGCCAACAAGCTCAACAAGGGGTTTGCCGTTTTCTGCTCGGTGAAGCTGCGCAGGCTCAACAGCGAATATGCCATGGCCTTTACGGAGATGATAAAGGGCGTGCCAGAAGTCACGGAGTGCTACAACATCTCGGGCAGCTTTGACTATCTTCTG
>CAMGFM010000146.1 GCA_946055365.1 uncultured Prevotella sp.
GGTAGATTACGCAAATTTGGTTATTTTTGCAGTTGTTTAGCGTGTCCCAACGCTCAAGGTGTTGTGCAGTATGCCCCGACGGGACGGGGTTTATGTGTGTAATGCGGCTCTGTCATGAGTGTGTGATAAGGCACAGGTGCGGAGGGACTCAGGGCGCAGACGGCAGCCACGGGGCGCGTAGGGCGGTCTCGCGCGCGTCGCATACGGACATACAGACATTAAATATATTCAAGAAACGGAGATGATAAATCGCGAATTGATAAGAATTAGGGTAGTGCAGCTCACTTACGCTTACTATCAGAACGGCAACAAGCAGATGGACAGTGCCGAGAAGGAACTCCAGTACAGCCTGACGAGGGCGTATGATCTATACAATTATCTTCTTTCGCTCATAGTCGCCATCACCCGTGAGGAACGCCGCAGGGTGGAGGCAGCAACGCAGAGGGCGTTGAGAGAAGGTGCGGACACGCCGTCGCAGAAGTTTGCCTACAACAGATTCGCGGTGCAGCTTGAAGAAAACAAGATGTTGCAGGACTTTCTCACCAATCCGCAGAAATCGTCGTGGCGTGACAGTCTGGAGACACCGTCGTCGCAGCGTGGCGACACGCAGGGCACAGGCTTCGCGGCATGGGAGGACAGCGTGAACGACTTGGTGCGCTCGCTATGCAACCGAATAGAGTCAAGCCAGGTCTATGCCGAGTATATGGCAGACACGGAGGAGTCCTATGACGCTGACCGGGAGCTGTGGCGCAAGCTCTACAGGCTCTTCATACAGGAAAACGAGGACATCGAGGCACTCCTTGAGGACATGGGGCTGTATTGGAATGACGACAAGTTTGTCGTGGACACCTTCGTGCTGAAAACCATCAAGAGGTTTGACCCCGAGAAAGGGGCAAGGCAGGAACTGCTGCCTGAATATAAGGACAGGGAAGACGAGGAGTTTGCCAAGCGTCTGTTCCGCGCGACAATCATCAATGCCGACCAGTACCAGCGATATATGAGAGAGACTTCGCGCAACTGGGAGTTCTCGCGCCTGGCTTACATGGATGTGGTCATCATGCAGATAGCCATAGCGGAGATGCTCACGTTCTCAAACATCCCGGTGAGCGTCACCATAAACGAATATGTGGAGCTGGCCAAGCTATACAGCACCCCCAAGTCAGGCTCTTACATCAACGGCATGCTCGACTCCATAGCGAGGTATCTCATCTCCACGGGCAAGATGCTCAAGACCATAGAAGACATACCCATGAGGCGCACTGGCGCAAAGCGTCAAGGCACTCCGCGACTCAACCGCGCCAATCAGACAATGGAGAGCAGGGAAATGATGCGCACAAGGTATGCCGAGCAGCAGCAGGACGACGACACTTCTATGCCCGAGGACGACGCTGTGGAGTGAGACGCATGAGTTTTGAGGATGCATACTCGTGCCTGGCATAAGAGAACTCCTGCATGGAGGCATTTCATCGTGACGCTCTGGTGCTTTTGTAAAGGGACGTGGCTCATGAAAGGCAGGCACAGGTGTCTTGCTGTATGCGCCGCCGACTTGTGAAAAGTGTGGCACAGGTGTTTGCTGGACGTGTCCCTTGCTAGAGAAAGGCACGACACAGGCACATCCACAACAATGTCTCGCACTTTTGGGGCGGACATGCGGTCTTGCGAAGGATGGACGTTATAGGCGTGCTATACATTATTATATATATACAACATACGCAAGGAAAAGAAAAACAGATAAAACAAACATAAAATATCAATCGTTAGGAATATGAATACAATTATCTTGGCTGCACAGCAGCAGTCTCAGGGTGGTGGCTACGGCATGTTGATAATGATGGTCGTGGTGTTTGCCATCATGTATTTTTTCATGATACGCCCGCAACAGAAGCAGCAGAAGAAAATACGCGAGTTTCAGAACTCTCTCAAGGAAGGTGCGAGGGTCGTTATAGGGCAAGGCATCTATGGCACAGTGCGCAAGGTGGACATCGCCAGCGGCACTGTGGACGTGGAGATAGCTCGCGGCACTGTTGTCACTGTGGACAAGAACGGTGTGTTTGCCGCAGCTGCTGCAGGAGAGACCAAGTAAAGCATGACATGACATGGCGTGTGCCCCGTGCGCATGGCCACATTATAGCCTTTAAGGATGATGGAGCGTTTGACACGTATATATCTAATGGTCAGAAATTTCCTGTTCAGTTGGTTGAACAGGGAGTTTCTGATTTTTTTGTTCTTTCTCGTGCTCAGCGGATGCTTCTGGCTGCTCACCACTCTCAATGAGACATGTGAGCGAGAGATAAGTGTGCCTGTCAGAATGGCGGGTGTGCCTCAAAATGCCGTCATCATCAAGGAACTGGAAGACACGCTGAGAGTGACGGTGAGGGACAAGGGCTTTGCCTTGGCCGCCTATTTCTATGGCGACGGCATACGCCCGATTGTCATACCGTTTGGCAGCTATGCCAACCGTGGCACGGGATATGGCGCAGTGCCTGCCGCCGACGTGTCAAGGTATGTATCGCAGAGGTTTCTCGGCTCTACAAAAGTGGTGCAGATAAAGCCCGAGAGGCTCGACTTCTACTTTAACTTCGGCCAGTCGCGCAAAGTGCCTGTCAGAATGACCGGTCATGTCGCGCCGTCAAAGGCCTATTATCTCGCCCGCACGCAGTTTTGGCCAGAGACGGTCACCCTCTATGCCAGCAAGAAGGTGCTTGACAGCCTGCAATATGTCAATACCGTGCCGATAGAGATAGTCAACTTCAGCGACACTGTGGTCAAGACCGTCAGGCTGCAGCCTGTCAAGGGAGTGAAGATGGTACCCGACCAGGTGCGCATAACACTCTATCCCGACATTCTTACGGAAGAGGACATTGACGTGCCAGTGCGTGCGGAGAATATGCCCGACGGCAAGGTGCTGCGCACATTCCCGTCAAAGGTGAAGGTGAGGTTTGTGGTGGGCGCGAGCATGTTCAGAAACATCAATGCCGACCAGTTTGCCTTGGTTGTCGACTACAACGAGATTGTGAGCAACGCATCAAACAAGTGCAGGGTCTATCTGAGGGGAGTTCCAAGCGACGTGAAAAACGCGCGGCAGATGATAGACAGTGTGGACTATGTGATAGAGGAGCAGTGACGGGCTTGGCGGCTGATGGCAATAGGTGCTTGCGGCACGTGGCTGTGGCTCGTGGTAGGGGCGTTATGGCTATATATAATAATGTATGTGTAAGAGAACGACAGATATGGGCATAGACACGAGTGTCATGAGGGTAGTCCTGACGGGAGGCATTGGCAGTGGCAAGTCTTTTGTGGGCAGGATGCTCCGTGCAAAGGGCATAGACGTGTATGACTGTGATGCAGCCGCCAAGAGGCTGATGTCCACGTCAGAGGCGTTGCAGCGACAGTTGCGCCGGCTCATAGGCGAGAATGTAGTGGAGCAAGGCGTGTTGCGCAAGGACGTGATAGCCGCTTTTCTGCTCTCAGGCGACGTCAACAGGCAGCGGCTCAACGATGTGGTACACCCTGCGGTGGCAGAAGACTTCATGGCTTCTGGCATGAGCTGGCTGGAAAGTGCCATATTCTTTGACAGCGGTTTTGACCGCAGGGTGCGTGCAGACCGTGTGGTGGGCGTGACATCGCCGCTTGACGTGCGTGTAAGGCGCATCATGAGACGTGACGGAGTGACCGCGGAGGTGGCGACACGATGGATTGACGCGCAAATGGCGCAGGAAGAGCTGGCGGCACGCTGCGACTATGTGTTGCATAATGACGACGACACCGACATGGAGGCAAGCGTTGACGACATGTTGAGAGCCTTGCAGGGCAGCGTCGTGCGGGGCGGGACAGACGGAATGTGAGTCCCGCCACACCGAAAAGGCAACACTGAGGCAAAGGCGGCATAACCTCTGCGGCAGTAATGACTAAGACAAAGAAACAAAACAGTAATAATCATAACAACAAGTATCATACATAACAAAAAAATGGAAACTATTCTTTCAATAGCAGGAAAGCCGGGACTCTACAGACTCGTGTCCCGTGGCAAGATGAACCTTATCGTGGAGACCATAGACGACACTCGCCGCCGTGTGCCGGCGTTTGCCTCGGACAGGGTGACAAGCCTTGCAGACATTGCAATGTACACCGACTCTGAGGACATGCCGTTGTGGAGAGTGCTGAAGAACCTCGGCGAGAAGGAACAGTACAAGGAGTGTTCTCTCAACTACCGCAAGTGCGCCGTAAAGGAGCTGCGCGACTATTTTGGTGAGGTGCTTCCCGAATATGACCGTGACAGAGTGCATGACAGCGACATCAAGAAACTCATCCAGTGGTATAACATACTCGTCAAAAACGGATATACAGACTTTGAGAACATCCTCGCCCCAACGCAGG
>CAMGFM010000147.1 GCA_946055365.1 uncultured Prevotella sp.
TTATCTGTCTGAGTATTGGTGTGAAGAATGCCCTTGGCGCGCCGAGACCGTTGATGCGCAGCGCGTTGTTAGGCCCGTTCTGCTCAGTCCATTGCTTATGGTCTATAATTCCCGGCGGCAGAGTCTCGAGATTGAAGTTGCACATGCGGTATGAGCCTACCACCATGGCAGCTCCCTGCCTGTAGAATTCCTCCACGATGCGTTGCAGAGTGTTGCTGGAGCTGTAGAGGTCGTCGCTGTCGAGCTGCACGGCAAACCTTCCGCATCTAATGTCGTCCACCGCCGTGTTCCAGCAGCCCCCTATGCCGAGGTCAGTGCGCGACGGTATGATGTGTATGAGACGTTTGTCGCCCTCGGCGAGAGCCGCCAATATTTCCGTAGTGCCGTCTGTGGAGTGGTTGTCCACCACTATGACGTTATATCTGAATGTAGTTTTCTGCGATAGTGCCGAGTTCACCGCATCAGCCACTGTCCGTGCGCGGTTATAGACAGGTATCACCACCGAAGCCTCACATTCAAACGGCTGTTCGCGGAAGTCGGGCCTTTTATATTTGGATATGTCTACCAACGCCCCTATCTTTGTGAGATATGCGGTCACGGCCTGCTCCATCTCTATCTGCACTTCGCGGTTGCGCGGGTCGACATAGTCAAACTGTTTTTCGCCGCTCTTTCTCGTGTCGGTCTCTATCTGCGTGTAGAGCGACTCGTTGATGTGGAATATTGTGGAGTTGCGTGCTATGTAAAGTCTCAGATCATAAAATCCCGCCCACTTAAAGTCGGGCACCTGGTGTCTTGTGGCATAGTCGTGCAGCAGAGTGGCCTTGACAAGCACCAGTTATACGAAGTCAAAGTCATCCCTCTCGCTGCCGCTTTGGTAGTCTATGACAGGATGCGGCTCTGTCTTGCCGTTTTTACATGCCTTATAGTCCGAATACACCAGTCCTGCGTTGCTGTCCACTGCCACGGTGAGCAGTCTGTCGAGCGAGTGCAGCCCTATGTCGGCAGGCATTTTCTTCAGGCTCAGCAGCACATAGTCGGCATCTGTATGCTCTTCTATGCGCAGCATGGTCTGTGTAGATGTCAGCGAGTCCACGCTGATGGCCGTGCAGTCTTCCGGTGCGCCAGCCACGTCTCCCTCGTCGGTGCCGTTGAGCAGGAATATATGCCTGACAGTCTTGCTCTGTCTCAGCGTCTGTAGCATATTGTCAAATGCTTCCGTCCTTTCATAAGGCAGGAAGCAGTCTATTTTCTCTCTCATTGTATATATAATAGTGTTTTTTACTATCTGCAAATTTACAAAAAGCACGGCACACGGCAAAATAAAACAGCTGATAAAGTGGGTGCTTTCACAGGGTTTTTATCTCATGTGCCGCCGTCGCCGCCGTGTGTGCCGGCTATCTGTTGAGCAGATACATGCCCGATATTATCAGCAGCGAGCCTAAGAGAAAGAATATGGTCACCTGCTCGTCGAGAATGAGCCATGCTGCGGCTATGGTAGTGAGCGGATTGAAATAGACAAAGTTGGTGCAGCTCACCGCTCCCAGCCCTTTCATGCACCAGCTCCACATGAGATAGCACGCCATGGATGCCACGCTGCCGAGGAAGAGCAGGTTTGTCGCCACGTCGGGCTGCATGAGCATGTCCAATGGCGGCCAGCCCGGCTCAAGGATGTAGTAGGGCAGTATGGTGACGATGCCATAGAAGAACACCTTGCGCGTTATGAACATTGAACTGTATCTGCCCATCACCCTCTTCATCAGCAGGGAGTAGACAGCCCAACTGAAGCATGCGCCAAAGGCCAGCGCGTCGCCGAGGGGTGAGAGATGCAGCACGAAATGTCCGTTCATCACCACCACGGCCATGCCTGCGAGTGCGAGCAGAGTGCCTGCTGTCTGTGTGCGGCTATAGCGTTCAGACTTGTAGAACATGCCTATGACGAGAGCCGCGAACAGCGGGCAGGAGCATACTATGAGCGATGTGTTGGTGGCGGTGGTAAAACGCAGGGCCTCGTTCTCTGCGAGGAAATAGAGCGAGCCTCCCGTCAGTCCGAGCATTGCCATGACAAGCTCGTCACTTGGCGTGTCACTCACCCATCTGTGGTGTCTGTCTCTCACAAGTGAGAAGGCGCACATCAGCACATAGGCTATGACAAACCTTATGGTGAATATCTGTGCAGGGGAAAGCCCGTTTAATATCAGCAGTTTTGTCCACACGAATGTGGTGCCCCATATTGCTACTGTCGCAAATGCCACGGCGGAGAGCAGGAGTCTGTTGTTGGTGTTCATGCAAGTGTTATTATAATTTAAAAAGAGCGTGTCAAGACGTGGTGTGTGTGGATTTATATGTATATTTGTCGCTAAAAATGTGAATACAAACCAATAAAAAATACATAAGGCATGATTTCAGTAACGACACCGTCCCTTGAGGGACAGCCCATAAGGAAATATCTGGGCATAGTGACTGGCGAGACCATCATCGGAGCCAATGCTATAAAGGACTTTTTTGCGAACATCACCGACTTCTTCGGCGGCCGCAGCGGCTCTTATGAGGAGGTGCTGAGGAAGGCAAAGGACACTGCCATCAGCGAGATGGAGGAACGCGCCATGGAAATGGGCGCAAACGCCGTCGTGGGAGTGGACCTTGACTATGAGGTGGTGGGACAGAGCGGCTCCATGCTCATGGTTACTGCCAGCGGCACGGCGGTAGTGATATAGTGAGCCGCTGTCTGTGACGGCTAAGAGACAAAAGAAAACTGCGACAGGAAAACTCCTTTGTCGCAGTTTTTTTTTATGTCTTGTCCCAAGCCTTTGTCAGACACGTCAGAGGCGGCACCTCCTTTTGGCAAAAGTGGCTCTTCGGCATCTTGAAAGTGGCTTTTTAGCGTATTAAAAGCGGCACTTTAGCGTCCTAAAGTGGCACTTTTGCACACCAGAAATGACTCTTTAGTGTCTTGAGGGTGGCACTTCTGCCATCATGACAGCGTCGTTGCGCTGTCTCACAGCCATTTATGCCATTGCGCAAGAGCCGTCTCCATGTCGTGTGTCATGCCTCATGCGGCGCACGACATTGTCGTCGTGATAATGTTTTAGGGGTTTGTAGACACGGGTACATTGCCTTTCAGCTCCTCATAGAAGTTGGCATACGTAGACTTCATGTAGGGTGTGAGAAACAGGAATCCGATGCCAAGGGTAAGTAATGCCAGCAGATACCAGCCGATGAATGACAGATCCAGCAGGAAAAGTCTCCATTTGTTGCCATCCATCATTTCCATAGACAGTTCTATGGCATCGTTGTAGGAAATGTTTGGGTCGTCACGAAGTATGTAGGGTAGCATGGCATAGGAGTAACGCTTGATGATGCCTGGCACAATCAGTAGTAGCGACCACAATACAATGTAGAGCAGTCCCAGAAGATAGGTTCCTATGACGCGCGAGAAGTCTTTGTAGCCATTCCAAAGGTATGACAAATCCAGCGGCTTGCTGTTTGTACCGCGCGTGTTGTCAAGGAATGCTATATCAAAGCCCCACATCATGGGAGGCAGAATTAGGATTGACAACAGGCCTCCACATAATATTTGGGTGACAGAGGAGACTATAAGGTAGACAAGCGTTAGTATGACAGCGTTGCCCCAGCGGCCCTCGAGGTCGTTATAGCCGTCATTGCGTAGTTCGGATAGTGATTTCATAATTCTTTCTTGTTTTGTCTGTTGTTATTCAGTTTATGCTTACATGCCACACGGCGGCACGTCTGTTTCCCGTCTGCCGACGAGTCTCGTGCCGCAATGCCGTGTCTTTTGCCGTGTCCTTGGTGTGTAGCGTGCGTGTGTCAGAGCTTTTGGTCTTTCATGAGGTCCTTGAAAAATGCGTCAAGGTCAGAGTCAAGGTCTTCCATGATGTCCTTGCCTATGATGACGGTGTCGTCGTCAGCAAGGAAAAGCTCCGCCAGATGCTCGTTGTCATCGTTGACGAGCGCGAAACTATAAGGCTTGAGTATGCCGAGCCTCTCGAGCGTTGCAGACATGCCTTTCATCACACCGCCCAGCACCCTCTCCACGCCGTCGTAGAAGTCCTCGCTGCGGTCGCCGATCCATTGTTCCACCACGCATCTTGTGATTTCCTTGTCGTCATCGTCAAAGGCAATCATCTCGCCGCTCTCCTGCGACACCCTCACGTGTATGTCGGTCACGACGGATGCCTCCTCGGAGAACGGAAATTTCTGGGCTATCTTCTTCAGGAAGCGTTCTATCTGTTGTGTGGTCTGTTCTGTAGGTTTCATGATAGTGATTGTTATGTTTGTTTTTTGTTCTTTCAAATGCAAATTTACGTTTTTTTATTAAAAGACCAAATAAAAAGCTCAAAAATATCAACGATTTC
>CAMGFM010000148.1 GCA_946055365.1 uncultured Prevotella sp.
TTTTGGCAACCACACGCAGCATTTTGTCTATCTCTCGCCCGTGGTGGCCCTCACCACCATGGCGGCAGGCGAGACTGCCATACTCAAGGCCACTCGCCGCCTGCGCAGTCTTGCCCTACTGTCTGTCTTGGGTGTGGTGTCGGCACTTGTGATATCCGTACCTATATATTGGTATTTTGGCATGAGCGGCATAGTGCCGTCACTTGTGGCAGTGGCGTTTGCACAGGCGGTCATCACCCTCATGTTTTCGTTGCGCCTCTACCCCCTGCGCCTGACGTTGCGCCTGCCCATGCTGCGTGAGGGCGCGGGCTTTGTGCGTCTCGGCCTTGCCTTTGTGGCAGGGTGTGTGCTTGGCAGCGGTGCGGAGTTTGTCATACGTTCCTATCTTAACAATGTCGGGCAGGTGCAGGTGGTGGGTCTCTACAACGCGGCCTACATGATGATATTCACTTATGCGGGCATGATATTCACAGCTATGGAGACCGACTATTACCCGCGCCTTTCGGCCGTGCCGTCGCTTGGCCCTGAGTTCAACAAGGTGGTCAACACACAGATAGAGGTGTCGCTTCTGCTCATAGCCCCCATGCTCGCCTGCTTCGTGGTGTGTATGCCCATACTCCTGCCGATGCTTTATAGCGGCAAGTTCATGCCGGTGCTTCCCATGATACAGGTGGCGGCGTTGTCGATGTATGCGCGCACCATGTTCTTGCCGATAGAGTATATATCGCTGTCGCGCGCAGACTCCGTGTCCTACCTCGTCATTGAGTTCACGAGCTATCTCATCCTTGTTGTCCTCATCATCTTTGGCTATGACCATTGGGGGCTTTTCGGCACGGGTGTTGCCATGGCGGTAGCAGGCTTTTTGGAGTTTGTCTACGTATATGTCTATTGCCGTATGCGTTTTGGCTTTGTCCTGTCGGGAGGAGTGGCAAGGATGATGTGCGTGCAGCTCTCTCTCGGTCTGCTTGCCTATCTCTGCACGTTCATACATGATGCCCTGCTTTACTGGGCATCGGGTCTTTTCTTCTGTACTCTCAGCGTGGCCTATTCGTTGTCCATATTGCGCAGGCACACACACCTTGTAGACAGTCTCAGGAGACGCTTTGCGGGCAAGTTCAAGTTGTGAGTGAGGTCGCCATAGCGTCACAAGTGTTATCTGTGGAATAAGTTTAAAAAAAATATAATGAACTCGGGAATTTTTCAAGTGCCACTTTTGCAACAGGAAAGTGGCACTTTTTTATCTCAGAATGGCACTTTTCTTGTGCCAAAGCGGCACTTTTTGCGCCAGTGCGTGCGATGGGCTATTTTTCATTCCCGATTTCTCATTACTCATTCCTGCGCCTTTCCTTTTTTCTCGTGCGTCTTTTAATGCCGTCATCCGAAACGTGGGGTGGGGCATAGAGCCGATATGGTTGTGAACTTTTGGCTTGTGAAATGTCGCTTGCTCAAAGATTTTCATTAACTTTGCATCCATAATTGGCAGGCTGCGGCCCTATGACGTGTGACATTTGCGCGTTGTGGCTTTGGGCATGGTGCTTGATACAGTTGCGACGGGCGCGGTTTTTCTTGCGATTGTCGCTGGAGATATTAGCCATGCGGCAGTCTGGCAGGCTGATACCGCAGCCATGCGCCCGTGAAGTCGGCAGACAGGTGCGGGCGAGATGCCATAAGTGTAATAATATCATAAGAACATGAACAAGTTAGAACTATCACACATCAACGACAATGTGTTTTCTGTCATCGGCAAGGAATGGATGCTGGTGACGGCAGGCAATGTGGGCCACTTCAACACCATGACAGCATCGTGGGGATGCCTCGGATGGCTGTGGAACAAGCCCGTGGCAGTAATATTCGTGAGGCCGGAGCGGTTCACGCACGATTTCATAGAGTCAAACGACACCCTCACGCTCGCCTTTCTCGGCGAAAGCCCAGAGGCAAGGCACGCTTATGCCGTGTGTGGCTCAAAGTCGGGACGCGACACCGACAAGACGGCTGAGGCAGGACTGTCACCCGTGGCCACGCCAGAGGGCAGTGTCACGTTTGAGGAGGCGCGTCTCACGCTGCAATGCCGCAAGCTCTACAAGACAACCATGCGTCCCGAGGAGATGATAGACGGCGACATCGCGCAGTGGTATGGCAAGAAAGGCGGCTATCATGACGTGTATGTGCTTGAGATAGCCAATGCCTACACACGATAGCGTCCCTTGGAGCGCGGCGCACAGACACACGCACATCCATTAATACACCACACTCTACATAAAAATAACATGCACATAGACAGATACAAGGCATTGGCCGCATTGATAAGGGCTTTCTTCACGTCGTTTTCGTCGGGCATAACCGACTCACGCGGGCTTGTCTCCAAGGAGTCTCGCACTGCGCAGGCGGTCAAGAAAGCCATGCTCGAGCATTATGAGGACATCGCCCCTGCCTTTCACGACACTCTGTTTTATCCCATCGCCGCCATGAACTTCAGCTATGAGGACGTGGCGGCCGTAGTGGCGGAGGCACACCGCAAGGGTGACGACATGGCGGCCTTGTTGCGCGCCGTGTGCGCCACAAAGCCTTTCTATGACGCGATGGTGGCTGAATACAGGCGCAACTTCTCGTGCCTTCTCGCAGGGCGCAACGCCTCCATGTCAGAGCATCTCGCCTCCTACACGCGCCCGACAGACGCTGAGGGCGGCACCATAGACACCGACAGGGCCATACAGCTCGCCACGAGAGTGGTGATGTTTGCCTATTCGCGGGGGCTTGCCGCCGGCTGCCCCGACGGCGAGTCGCCCTCCATGCGCCATCCCACGCTTTTCAGCCTGCTGCTCGACACTATGAACGTGCTGCTGCACGACCAGGAGATTGTGCCGTGCGACGACGGCAGCGAAGAGCTTGCGTCGTTGTTCGTGAGGGTGTGCGGCTCACAGCACAATTTCGGTGTCATGACCGACGAGATGGATCGCACCTATGAGGAGATTGCACGCTCTTGAGCCAGAGCCGCACATGCGTGCTGTTTCTTTTTATTTCTTTTGAAAACAAAAGCCTGCTTAATTGCTTGACTTTTGTTTTTTTTTCTTAACTTTGCATATCACTTGACATGTGTAAAAACCTGACATTTCCATATTAACCAATCATACTTACTAAAACATTTGAAGAAACAATGGAATATTCTTCGGAAAACACTAAAAGCAGGGTAAGCCCGTTTGCGTGGGTGCCTACCTTGTATTTTGCAATGGGCATGCCTTTTGTCGTGCTTAACATGGTTTATGCCATGATGTTCAAAAACCTCAGCATATCAAACACTGAGATGGCCTTTTGGACATCGCTCATAATGCTGCCGTGGACTCTCAAGCCGCTGTGGAGTCCTGTGTTGGAGCTTTACAAGACCAAGAAATTCTTTGTGATAGTCACACAGATACTCACGGGATGCCTCTTCGGGCTCGTTGTGCTGGCCTTGCAGCTGCCCAACTTCTTTGCCGTCATCATCGCCATATCGGCTGTCATAGCCCTGAGTGGCGCAACGCATGACATAGCTGCCGACGGCGTGTATATGTCTGCCCTCTCCAAGGAAGAGCAGGCCAAGTATATAGGATGGCAGGGCGCGTTCTACAACATTGCCAAGCTGGCCGCCACGGGTGGTCTGGTGGCTCTCTCGGGCATACTCATAACCATGTTCACGGGCGACACTGCGGGCATGAGCGAGGCCGAGGCCGCCTCCGCAGCCCATCAAGGCACCGTCTATGCGTGGATGAGCATCATGGCGGTCATCGCAGTGTTCATGGTGCTTATAGGAATATACCATATATTCATACTGCCTGCCGACAAGCCAAAGGAAAACGCTCAGTCCAGGAGTCTCGGAGAGGTGATGTCAGAGACCATGGAGATATTTGTCGACCTCTTCCGCAAGCGTCACATTATTTATTATATATGTTTCATCATCATCTACCGCTTTGCCGAGGGCTTTGTGATGAAGATAGTGCCTGCGTTTCTCGTTGACGACCGCGCCAAGGGCGGCCTTGGTCTCAGCAACGAGCTTGTAGGCTACCTCTACGGAGGCTTTGGCAGTGCGGCCTTTGTGATTGGCTCCATCCTTGCAGGCTATTACATCTCTCACAACGGGCTTCAGAAGAGTCTCTTCAAGCTCTGCTGCGTGTTCAACTTCCCGTTTGTCGCCTACACGTTCCTCGCCATCTATCAGCCAGTAGACACTCTTGTCATCGGCGGTGCCATTGTGGTGGAATATTTCGGCTATGGCTTTGGCTTCGCGGGCCTCACCCTCTTCATGATGCAGCAGATTGCGCCGGGCAAGTACCAGATGGCCCACTATGCCTTTGCCTCTGGCATCATGAACCTCGGTGTCATGCTGCCAGGAATG
>CAMGFM010000149.1 GCA_946055365.1 uncultured Prevotella sp.
AAGGCTCTATTCACAAACTGGCATAATGACAAGGCCGACACGGCTGCAATCAATATCGGCGGTCACGTGCGACGACACACACAACACATGGAAAATAAAGGCAAAGCCATAGTAATGGGAGCCACCTCGGGCATAGGCATGCACGTGGCACTCACTCTCGCACGCCGCGGCTGGACTGTAGGCATAGCAGGACGCAGGGCAGAAAGACTGAGGCAGGTGGAGAGCATGGAAAGCAACATCGTATGCTCAAAGGTGATAGACGTGTGCGACAAGGATGCGCCACGCATACTCACGCAGATGGCAGAGGAGATGGGCGGAGTGGAACTCTATTGCCACAGCTCTGGCATAGGGTGGCAAAACACGCAGCTTGACTGCGGCAAGGAGCTGGACACGGTAAACACAAACGCACTTGGATTCACACGCATGGTGACCGCCGTGTTCAACATGTTCGCCACACGCACTCCCGTCAACAACCACAGTCTGCGCATAGCCTGTATTTCATCCATAGCAGGGACAAAGGGACTCGGCGCAGCCCCAGCCTACTCTGCCACAAAACGCTTTCAAAACAGCTATCTTGAGGCTCTCACACAGCTGGCACGCATGAGGAGACTGCCAATAAGGTTCACAGACATACGTCCCGGCTTTGTAGACACGGCACTCATCGCCAGCTCGGGCTTTCCCATGCAGATGCCGCCCGAAAAGGTGGCAAGGGCCATAGTAAAAGCCATAGAAAAGGACAGGAGCGTGCTGGTGGTGGACTGGCGTTATGCCCTGCTCGTCGCCCTGTGGCGCATGTTGCCACGATGGCTGTGGGTGAGACTCAAGTTGCAAAAGACATAAGCCCACGGCACAGACAGGTTGTGCCACACAAAAAAGGCACAACCTGTCACACTATATGCAGTCATGACCATCAACAAGTGGCACTTTACGAAACTCAAGCGTCACTTTTCACTTGCTAAAGAGCCACTTTTCACTTGCTGAAGTGGCTCTTTCTTTTTGCCCAAATGCCACTTTTCTTATGCCAGAGCGCAGCCTTTCCTATGCCTAAAGGCTACTTTGCACATACTCATACAACACTTGAGCATTAAGAAAAAGGGGCAAGCATCATTACAACCAACAGTTCATCAGGCCGTTATGCGCGAACTTACGTATCATGAACGTTGCAGTCATCATAACGCCAAAGACCGTTTTTTTCATGACACACCCTTGACGCACATCGAGTATCGCGTCACGCCCCATCAGACAGCATCGTCAGGCACGCATGTCAGCGACACTTGTCATACCATTCTTTGAGGGCTGCCTTAGGCACGCCGAGCCTGAGCATTGCGTCAAGGTCCTCGCGCGCGTCGTTCTTGCGTCCGAGCAGCAGCCTTACGTTCACACGGTTAATAATGTAGTCAGTATTGTGAGGATCAAGCTCCACGGCCTTCGTGAGGTCAAACTCTGCCGGGGCATACATGCCGCGCTCCGTCTCCATACCGGCACGTGCCGCGTATGCCACGGCACTATCGGGATATTGACTTATGAGCATGTTTATGCCATCCATAGCCTCTGTGGGCCTGTTGTCCTTCTGATTGAGCAGGGCAAGCCCCAGCCGTGCCTCAAAATGCCGTGGCACGACATACAACAATGCCTCATAGTCACGGCGGGCGAGCTTGTAGAGGCTGAGTCTTTCGTTGGCATAGGCCCTGTAGAAGAGAGCCGCGAGATTTTGCGGGTCATTCTTCAACACGGCATCATACTCGTCCTTTGCATACTGCCACTGCTCCAGTTGCAGATTATAAGATGCCTTGCGCAACCTGAGGTCAGCAGAGTGCGGACGGCGCATGACCTGCCCTGAATAATACGCAAGACTGTCCCTCAACTGCTGTCTCGTCTGTGCCTGCATGGACACAGCCGCCAAGGCAAGCAGGAATGTCATGACATGTTTGTGCTTCATTATTGGTAGCTTCTACAAATTGGTTTCAATGTAAGGCCAGTTTTCTGTTTATCTTATCAAGGCACGATATATGAACAACATCACAAGCCAATTTATAACAGAACCCGCCTACAACTATTTATCAATGACAGCGCATCACCATGACAACACCCTGTCATGGTGACGCGCCATTACACATTATTATAATGTCTATCTTAATCTCTCTGGCTTTTGCTTTTACACCCTCAACATTCGGCGATATAAGCGGCTATCCACTCTCCCACTTCCCTTGTGCCGTAGTGTGCGCCACCCTCAACCTGTATTTCAGGCGTGCGCACGTTGGCATCGAGCGACGCGTCTACGGCCTTGCGTATGACAGCACCCTCTTCCATGAGACCGAAATGCTCGAAAAGCATGGCCACAGACAATATCTGAGCCAAGGGGTTTGCAAGGTTCTTGCCCGTAGCCTGCGGCCATGAGCCATGCACAGGCTCAAACACGGGCGTACTCTCGCCAGTTGAGGCAGACGGCAGCAGACCCATGGAGCCAGTAATGCAGCTGCCCTCATCGGTGAGTATGTCGCCAAAGGTGTTTTCGGTGACCATGACATCAAAAAACTTTGGCTCGCTGATCATGCGCATGGCTGCGTTGTCCACATACATGTAGTCTACCCTTACATCAGGATATTGCGGCTCCATCTCCTTGGCTATCTGACGCCACAAGCGCGACGATGCAAGCACGTTGGCCTTGTCTACGACAGTGAGGTGGCGGTTGCGCTTGCGTGCATAGTCAAAACCCACCCTGAGTATGCGCTCTATCTCGGGGCGCGTGTAGAGGTCGGTGTCATAAGCCCTGTCATTGTCCTGATATTTCTCGCCAAAATACATGCCGCCCGTCAGTTCACGTATGCACACAAAGTCGGCATCCTCCACAAGATGCTGCTTGAGAGGCGACATGTGCAGCAGACACTTGAACGTCTGTATGGGTCTTATGTTGGCAAATAGCCCCAGTCTCTTCCTCATGGCAAGCAAACCTTGCTCGGGACGCACCTTGGCGGTGGGGTCATTGTCATACTTTGGATGGCCCACTGCCGCAAACAACACGGCATCGGCCTCCTTGCAAATGTTGTAGGTCTCCTCTGGAAACGGGTCGCCCGTCACGTCTATGGCGTGTGCGCCACACGGGGCTTCCTTAAAGCCAATCTCATGGCCGAATTTTTCTGCCACGGCCTTCATGACTCTCACTCCCTCTCTCATTATCTCCGGCCCTATACCATCGCCGGACAACACGGCTATATTCAGTTTCATTGTATCTGTTGTATTGCGGCATCCTTGTGCCACTGTCATTAATATATTTGTTTTACTTAAATTCCTGCTTTACGCCGCGCCTATGCCTCTATGATGTTGAGCATCTTAATCGTGGCTTTTATGGCAGCCTCCGTCTGGTCGGCATCAAGGCCGCGTGTCTTGAGCAAACGGTCGCCCGTGCGCCATGTGATGACAGTCTGCACAAGAGCGTCAGTGCGTCCGCCCGGCGGTATGCTCACCGCATAGTTTTCGAGCGACGGGAATGAGCGTCCCAGCCTGTCACGGTAGATCTTGCGCATGGCCTTTACAAAAGCGTCATACTGTCCGTCACCCACAGAATGTTCCTCATACTGTGTGCCGTCAATCTCCACCTTTACGCTGGCGAGCGGCTTGAGTCCGTAGGCGAGCGACACCATATAGCTCACAAGCCTCACCTTGTCTTCAGGAGCCGAGTGTTTCAGCACGTCGTTTACGATATATGGCAGGTCTTCCTGCGTCACTATCTCCTTTCTGTCGCCGAGTTCCGTAATGCGCTGCGTCACCCTGCGCGTCTGTTCTGGCGTAAGCTGCAAGCCAAGCTGCTCGAGGTTTTTGGAAATGTTGGCCCTGCCGCTGTTTTTGCCGAGCGCATACTCGCGTTTGCGGCCAAAGCGTTCTGGCACGAGGTCGTTACAGTAGAGATTGTTCTTGTTGTCGCCGTCGGCATGCACCCCTGCCACCTGCGTAAAGACATTCTCCCCCACCACGGGCTGGTTGGGGGCGATGGCTATGCCCGAGTATTCCTCCACTATGCGGCTGATGTCGCCGAGCCTCTCCTCATTGATGCCTGTATCCATGCACAGCTGGTCTTTGAGAATGGCCTGCACACTTGCAAGCGGTGCGTTGCCACAGCGTTCACCAAGCCCGTTGACGGTGACGTGCAGCCCCCTTGCGCCGTTCATGACAGCCGCGAGCGAGTTGCCAACCGCAAGGTCATAGTCGTTGTGGGCATGAAAGTCAAAGTGAGCCTGCGGCCAGCGTGATGTCATGCAGCTGAAAAAATCTGCCACCTGCACAGGGTTGAGTATGCCGAGCGTGTCTGGCAGCAGAAAACGCCGTATGCCACTGTCCGCGAGCC
>CAMGFM010000150.1 GCA_946055365.1 uncultured Prevotella sp.
CGCTGGACTAAGTGCGAAAGCCGCCTTGAGTGGCGTGTGCGTGCCGTCGTGCGGCGTGTGCTTGCCTTGTGCATTGCGTGAGTGCCTTGAAAAGGCGTGCCGTGGCTGACAAAGTGCGCCGCAAAATTACTCATTTTATCTCACATGGTGAAATTTATCATGCCTTTTTTTCTTTTTTCATTTGCAAATGGCTTAACTTTGCAGGGCATATTTCACTTTATAACGCAAAAAACTGCGCCTTGCGCCATGTGCAGGGAGGCAGTTGTGTCTTTGCAAAGCACGCACAGAAGATGATACTTAAGAGCATTTCGATACTTAACTTCAAGAACATACGCGAGGCATCGCTGGATTTTTCGCCCAACATGAACTGTTTTCTCGGCCACAACGGGGTGGGGAAGACCAATCTGCTTGACGCGGTGTATTATCTCTCGTTTTGCCGTGGGGCTTTTAACGCCGTTGACTCTCAGCTGATGGGCCACGGCAGCGACTTCTTTGTCATTGACGGTGAGTATGTGCGCGATGACGGCGACGCGCTCAGCGTCTATTGCGGCATGAAGAGGGGCAGCAAGAAACATTTTAAGCGTGACGGCAAGGAGTATAAGCGTCTTTCGCAGCACATAGGGCTGATACCTCTTATTATGGTGTCGCCCGAGGACGGCGCGCTCATACTTGGTGGCAGCGAGGAGCGCAGGCGGCTGATGGATGTGGTCATCTCACAGTATGACAACGCCTATATGGATGCCCTCGCCCGCTATGGCAAGGCATTACAGCAGCGCAACGCCCTGCTGAAGATGGACGAAGAGCCAGACGCGTCGCTGCTGGATATCTGGGAGGAGGAGATGGCGGTGCATGGCGAGCGTGTCTATCTTGCGCGCAAGGACTTTGTAGACCGCATGACCCCATGCTTTCAGAGGATATATGACTCCATTGCCGACGGCAGGGAGAGCGTGGGGCTGAGCTATGTGTCACATGCGCAGCGCGGACCGTTGCTTGAGGTCATCAGAGGCGGCCGTCACAAAGACCGTGCCGTGGGCTATTCGCTGCACGGGGTGCATCGTGACGACCTTGAGATGTCGCTCGGCGGCTATCAGATAAGAAAAGAGGGTTCGCAAGGGCAGAGCAAGACGTTTGTCATCGCGCTCAAGCTCGCACAGTTTGACTTCCTCAAGTCTGCCGCGTCAGGCACTACGCCTCTGTTGCTGCTCGACGACATCTTTGACAAGCTCGACGCGAGGCGTGTGGAGCGCATTGTGGAGCTTGTGTCCACAGACAGCTTCGGGCAGATATTCATTACAGACACCAACCGTGACCATCTCGACAGCATACTGGGCAGCGTGACATCTGACTACAGGCTCTTTGACGTGGCTGACGGGGAGTTTACAACCGTTTCAGAATAGCGTGGAGATATGTTCAGACGTGACGTAAAAAACATAGACGAGCTGATAAACATGTTTCTGCGGCAGGAGGGCTATGAGACACCGCTGTTGCAGAAGAGGCTCGTTGACTCTTGGGACAGGGTGACGGGTGCTGTGGTGGCACGATATACGGGAGAAAAATTCATCAAGAACCAGACTCTCTTCGTCAAAATCACCAATCCTGCCTTGCGTCAGGACCTTTCGATGATGCGCTCTCAGCTCGTGAGACGGCTCAACGAGGCTGTGGGCAGTCAGGTCATAGTAGACATTAGGCTGTATTAGGGCTTAGTGTGAGGCTGGAGTGGGCCGTGGTGATGATGAAAATGAACATGTGGTGAGGCTGGGGAGGGGCTGTGGTGAGGCTGAAGCAGGGCTTGTCACAGGGTAAGCACCTCGTCCATGCGTATGTCATGGGCATCGGCAGGCACGCTGTCCAGCATTTGGAAGGCAAAGCACACCCCTATCTTGTAGGCATTGACGGCCAGCGGCAGCAAACGGTCATAATAGCCTTTGCCGCGTCCCAGTCGGTTGCCGTGGGGGTCGAAAGCCATGCCCGGGATGACGGCCGTGTCGATGGCTGAGTAGTCGGTGAAGAGCGTGCCTGACGGCTCAAGTATGCCGAATGAGCCGATGGCGAGTGTGTTGGGGCCGTCGTAGACCCTCAGCTCCATGCTCGTCGCGCCCGTAACCTTGGGCATCAGCACCGTCTTGCCCGCTTGGCGCAGTCGCTCGGCGATACTGTGCGTGCATGGCTCGTCGGGCAGCGAGTGGTAGAGCATTATTGTGTGTGCCGCCTGCACCCTCGGGTGTTGCCAAAGGTGTTGCATGATGTGTGTGGACATCTCTTCAAGCTGCGTGGCAGTGTGCTGACGCTTGATCTCTCTTATGTGTTTGCGCAGTTCTTTCTTGCACATGGCTGTCATGTATTGTGTTTTTTTTGAGGTTTGTTGTTGCGACAGACAGGTTTTTTTGCCCAAATCGTTAGACTGTCTTGCGCTGACAAACTTTTTTCTTATTGTTTCCTAAAAAATGAAGGTCGCTGTCATCATGGCTTCATAGGCCTGTCGGGGCTTGATTGTGGCGGCATGCCTCATGGCTGAGGCTGCCTGCCGTCGGCAAAGTTACGTGTTTTTTTTTGGACGGACAGCGTTTATGATAAAAAAAAGAGTCGTTTCCAGCGATGCAAGAGAGGCATTATGCTATGCAAGAGGCATCACTGCGATGCAAAAGAGGCACTCTACGATGCAAAAGAGCCTTTTTCATAAGACAAAAGCGGCACTTTAGTGTGCCTAAAGTGCCGCTTGCCGAAGAGAGCATTGCATTTGTGAGCGCAATGCCGTGGTGTATGTGTGTGACAGTTGTCCATGACATGTCTCTGAGAGCTTGTGTTAGAGCGTTCATGCACACCTGCGGTGCTGTCAGTGCAGCTGTCTACTTGACCTTGGGAAACGCCTCGCCTTTCCTAAACACGTTCATGGCGGCAGATATGGCGTTGTCGTCTTGATTGAGATATTGCATCCATTCGTTGTCGTCAAGCATACTGTAGATGATGTGTGAGTGGATGTAGCGTTGCAGCAGCTTGCCAGACTTGCGTATCATGATGTTGCGACGCTTGAGTCCTTTCTTCTCGGCAAAGGATGCGAACTTCTCCACGAGATTTTGCTTTGTGAGCCAGCTGTCGAGCTCCTTGTAGTTGTCAAACTTGCTAATGATAGGCCTGTTGCTGTCAGTGTAGTAATAGGCAAACTGTGTTATGAGTCCCGACATGGCTGCCTGCTTGTAGTAGGATGTCATGCCCGTGGTGTCTTCAGGCACGAAGATGTCGGGCGTGATGCCTCCTCCGCCATACACTTCCCTGCCTATGCGCGTGTGATAGGCAGGTCCCGTGTGGTGTATGCTGTCCTGCGAGAATAGTTCGCCGTGTTTGTAGCGTGAGAGTATGTCTTCTTCATAGTCGCGCTTGTCGCCGGCGTTAAAAGGCTTCTGTATGCACCTGCCCGACGGGGTGTAGTATCTTGCTATGGTGAGCCTTATCAGGCTGCCGTCGGCAAATCCTATCTGTTGCTGCACGAGTCCCTTGCCAAAGGAGCGTCGCCCGATGATGGTGGCGCGGTCGTTGTCCTGCATTGCGCCTGCGAATATCTCGCTTGCGGAGGCAGAGTTTTCGTTGATAAGCACCACTAAGGGCATGTCAATGTAGCTGCCCCTGCCGTCAGACTTGAAGTATTCGGGCGAGGTATTGCGTCCCTTGGTGTAGACGATGTCTCTCTTTGCAGGCAAGAACTCGTTGGCCATCTGTATGGCCGCGTTCATGAGTCCGCCAGAGTTGTCTCTGAGGTCGATGATGAGACTTGAGCAGTCGTTGTAGCTCACCTCGGCCAGTGCGATGAGCAGTTCGGTGTAGGTAGTCTCGCTGAAATTGTTGATTTTGATGTATCCCGTGTTCTTGTCTATCATATACACGGCCGTGATGCTATTGTTTGGAATGTCTCCTCTGGTCACGGTGAAAGTCTTGACCTCCTTGCTGCCATAGCGCAGCACACCTATCTTGACCTGCGTGTCCTTCTGTCCCTTGAGACGGCGCATGGCCTCCTGGTTGGTGACGACTTTGCCCACAAAAGGCTTGTCGTCTATGCTCACGATCTTGTCTCCCGCGAGTATGCCAGCCTTTTGTGCGGGGGCGTTATTGATGACATTCTGCACCCTGATGGTGTCGTTGAGGATGGTAAACCCTATGCCCACACCCGAGAACGAGCCTTTCAGCTCGTCAGCCACGGCCTGTGCGTCCTTGGCGTTGATGTAGGTGGAGTGCGGATCGAGGTCGGAGAGTATCTGCGGAATGGCTGCGTCAACGAGAGAGTCGATGTTTACCTTGTCTACATATTGGTCTTCGATGATGTGCAGCAGGTTTGTG
>CAMGFM010000151.1 GCA_946055365.1 uncultured Prevotella sp.
CTTCCTCGACCCAGCCGTGACCATCAAGGTGAGGGACGGCATAAACGAATGGCTCGACTCTCACGGATGCGCATCGGTGAGTGAAATCATCGGCGCGCTGTGACACATGCGGCAAGGGCCGCATGGGCATTATGCGACGCGGCACTTGCCTCATGCAAAACGTGGCACACCTTATACTAATGTGACACACACACCACACTCAACGCCAACAAACAACCGCCTTGGGGCGCGCCCCACCGCACGGAACACACGCCACACGGCAAGGCAAGGCGAGAAAAAAAACACATCAAACCAAAGGTTTAACCCTCATGTCTGACACCGCAAACAAAACAACACTCATGGGCATGTCGCTCCACGAGCTAAAGGAGACGGCCAAAAGGCTCGGCATGCCGGCTTTTACCGGCGCACAGCTTGCCAAATGGCTCTACACACAGCACGTGGAGAGCATAGACGAGATGACAAACATATCAAAAGCCAACCGCGAGAAGCTCTCACAGGAATGTCAGGTGGGCGCAATGCACTACACCGAAAGGCTCGTGTCAAAGGACGGCACCATAAAATATCTCTTCCCGACGGCTTCGGGCAAGCACGTGGAGACAGTCTACATTCCCGACAAGGACCGCGCCACTCTGTGCGTGTCGTCGCAGGTGGGATGCAAGATGAACTGTCTGTTCTGCCAGACGGGCAAACAGGGATTTGAAGGCAGCCTCACCGCCGCCGACATACTCAATCAGGTGTACTCTCTGCCAGAGAGGGACACACTCACCAACATCGTCTTCATGGGACAGGGCGAGCCTATGGACAATATTGACAATGTGCTGAAGGCTACAGAGATACTCACCGCCGACTATGCCTATGCCTGGAGCCCGAAACGCATCACCGTGAGCAGCGTGGGACTGAGAAAAAAACTCAAAAGATTTCTCGACGAGAGCGAATGTCACCTCGCCATCAGCATGCACTCGCCACTGCCCGAACAACGGGCCGCACTCATGCCTGCCGAGAGGGGCATGTCCATCTGCGAGATAGTGGACCTGCTGAGAGACTATGACTTCTCACACCAGCGGAGGCTGTCGTTTGAGTACACCATGTTCAAGGGTGTCAACGACAGCATGGCACACGCCAAGGAGATAGTGAGACTGTTGCAGGGCATCGACTGCCGCATCAATCTCATAAGGTTTCACCCCATTCCCGGCATCGACCTGCAAGGCACCGAGGAGAGCCGCATGGAGGCTTTCCGCGACTGGCTCACGGCCCACGGGGTGTTCACTACCATCAGGGCAAGCCGCGGTCAGGACATCTTCGCAGCCTGCGGGCTGCTCAGCACATCCAAGAACATCAGGCAGCAACGCCTCTCCAGCCACGACGGCAAGGAGCGTGGCTGACACGACGCTATACCTTATTATATATATACGCCACACATTATCACAACCCACAAGACCATACAGTCATGAAAAGGCACGCTCTCACCCTCGCCATGCTGTGCGCCGCCACGTTCAACGCCTGCGACGACAGCAGCCTGCTCACCACACGCAGCACGGGCAGACCCTATGAGGTGGTCGTGGTGAACGACAGCGACGGCATAGTGCAGGACGCTCTCACGCGTCACGTCACCGCCCTGCCGCAAAGGGAGGCAATGTTTGACGTGACCGCCGTCACGCACGGCGGCGATGACCTCTCGCGGTGTCCAGTAAGACACGCACGCAACATTGTGACGGTGAGCATTGACCCGAAACTGTGGCCCAAGCCAAAGGTGATGTATGAACGCGACACCTACGCACGTCCGCAGATAATCATACACGTGGGCGCACCCTCGGCAAAGGCACTGCGCACACTGCTCGCAGGCAAGGGCGACGGAGCATACCGCGGCATCAACACCGTGGGCAGCCTCCTGACGGCGCAGGAGAGGGCATGCACGGAGGCTGAGCTGCGCAAAAGGGGCAACAGAGACATGGAACGCAGGGTGAAGGACATGTTTGGCATAGACATGCACATACCGCGCGACATGAAAGCACACATGGAGGGCAAGGATTTTATATGGATTTCTGACGACAAGCCCGGCTTCATGCGCAACATCTGCGTCTATACGTCAGAAAACAGGGACAGTGTGATGAAAGCCAACATAAAGGGCGAGACCGACAGCATGTTCATGGCCACCAACAAGGCCTCACTCGTGACCTACGCGTGCCGCACGGAAAACGGCACAGCCACCGTCACGCGCGGACTGTGGGAGATGCGTGGCGGCAGCATGGGCGGACCTTTCGTGTCATATGCCTACAGAGACACGGGCAGGCGACGCACGGTCGTCGTGGAGACTTTCGTGTTTGCGCCAGGACGCAACAAGCGCACGGCAATAATGCAGGACGAGGCCGCCGTGGCGACAGTGACATTCTCACAAGACAAATAACTCTCACGCACGCCCCCTCTACACGCACGCCGCACTGCCTCTGAGAGGACGCTACAAAACACCATGACGCGCATGAAGCGGCGCGTCACGACAGCCACAGCGCATGCACTAATGCCCCATAAGACGTTGAGCCACAGCGCAAGGCGACACCCCGACATCAGCAAAGCTCTACTCATGAGGCAAGAAAGCGGCAGCTTAGCAAACGGAAAGCGGCACTTTAACTATATAAAGCGGCACTTTAGCAGAGGCAAAGTGGCACCCGGGCTGCCAAAAGCGGCTCTTTGCAAATGACAAAAAGCCACCACATTGCACAGAAAGAGGAAAACGCCAATTATGGCACCCATCATATAACAACAAAAAGAAGAATGGAAAACAGAAAAATACGCGTCGCCATAACGCACGGCGACACCAACGGCATAGGCTACGAACTCATATTCAAGACTTTCGCCGAGCCCGACATGCTGGAGATATGCACTCCCGTAGTCTACGGCTCGCCCAAGATAGCCGCCTATCACCGCAAAGCCATAGACACACAAGCCAGTTTTAGCATCATAAACAAGGCTGAGGACGCACAAGACGGGCGCGTAAACATGCTGGCATGCTTTGACGACGAGATAAAAGTGGACATGGGCACACCCACAAAGGAGTCTGGACAGGCGGCACTCACGGCTCTCGACAAGGCCATGACCGACTTTCGCAGCCAGCTCTATGACGTGCTGGTGGCGTGTCCCGTATGTGCCGCAAACATGACAAGCAACAACTTCCGCTATCGGGGGCTTAAAGAATATACGGAGACGAGCGTGGGCGACGGGGCAAAGGCTGTGATGATGATGATAAACGAGACGCTGAGGATAGCACTCGTCACCAACGGACTGCCATTGAAAGATGTGGCGGAGAAAATCACTCCCGAAAACATCACAGACAAGATCAAGGCCACAGACCGCGCAATGAAACGCGACTTCAGGCTCTCAAACCCGCGCATAGCCGTGCTCGCGCTCAACCCCGACGCCAACGGCGAGGAAGAGACAAAGGTGATAGCACCTGCCATACAAGCCTGTGCCGACGCCGGCATAAACGCCTACGGCCCCTATCCTGCGGAGACGTTCTTCGGAGAGAGCCAATATGAGGCCTTTGACTGCGTGCTGGCTCTCTATGACGACCAAGCCAAGATACCTTTCACGACACTCATGCAAAACGACGGCATATACTACGTGGCAAACATGCCCATCGTTTGCACCGCACCCGCACTCTCGCCATGCTTCGAGCGCGCAGGCAAAGGCACAAGTGACGAAAGCGCACTCAGACATGCCATCTACACCGCCATAGACATCGCACGCAACCGCACATTCTATGACGAACCAATGGCCAACCCGCTGCCCAAGCTCTTCTATGAGAAAAGAGACGAGAGCGAGAAGGTGAGGTTTGCCATACCAAAGAAACGGGAGCAGCCCAAGAACATGCGGCAAGAGGAGTGAAAAGGCTCACACCGGCATCGACCCATGAGCCTACACGCAGCGGCAAAAGACCGCACGGCATGGGTCATGCCACTTCTTCAACAAAGACAAGACCGCCAAAAACGGACCTGTTGCAAAGGACTGCCCAAAAATAAACACGCCCCTTGTGCGTATGTCATAATAAATGTATAACTTTGTCGCCAAATGGACACTTCAGAACTGCAAAGAATAAAACAGAGATACAGCATCGTGGGCAACTGCGACGCACTCAACCATGCCCTTGACGTGGCACTGCAAGTGGCCCACACCGACCTGAGCGTACTCATAATAGGCGAGAGCGGCGTGGGCAAGGAGATTATACCGCGCATGATACACGACAACTCGCCGCGCAAAAGGGAAAAATACTTTGCCATCAACTGCGGCTCCATACCCGAGGGAACGATTGACAGCG
>CAMGFM010000152.1 GCA_946055365.1 uncultured Prevotella sp.
GGAAATGAGAGCAAGGAGGTGATTACCTTGCTCTCATTTCTTTTTTCTGCTTTTGCGCAAAAAGGCCACACATTCGCCCAGCATGGTCTCATTCTTGAGCCACATCACGGCGGCATAGCACGCTGCGGCGAGCATGGTGCGCGTGAGCAGCAGCAGCCACATGCTCTCTATGGAGGCTGTCGCGACATGCACCGCCGCCATCACCGCGCCTGCCGCCAGAGCGTAGGGCATTACGTCGTGCAGAAACATGCCGTAGGTGTAGCCAGAGAGCCTGCGCACAAACCACAGCCACACACACAGCCACGCCGTGTTGAGCGTCACGAAGCCTATGACCATGCTGCGTATGCCCAGGGGCCACAGGCAGAGCGTCATGCACGTGAGGGCTGCGCCGAGAGTGAACGTACACCAGAAGAAAGTGCCTGACTTGCCCTTGGATATAATCATGTTTGAGCAAAGAGTGGCGAGCGGAGACACTGCGCCGCTGACACACAGTATCTGTATAAGCCCTGCCGACTCCTCCCACTTGTCGGTGAGCGCGAGCGTGATAAACTCTTTTGCCACGAGACCAAAGCCCAGGAGCAGCGGAAAGGACACAAAGGCTGTGAAGCGCATCATCTTGCGAAACACCTCAAGCTGCCTTCTGCCGTCGCCGTCAAGCCCTGCCAGCACCGGTTGTGCCACTTGTGCCACCATGCTCTGCACGAGAGAGTAGCATTTGGTGTTCCATTGGCTCGCCTGGTTGTAGTTGCCGGTGTCGTGGTCGGAGAAATAATGTCCGAGAGTGATGTTCAGCACATTGTTGTTGACGTTTGTCATGATGGATGTGGCGAGTATCTTGCTCGAGAAGCCAAACATGCGCCTCACGGGACGCATGCTTATGCCATGCAGAGAGGGCCTCCACGGCGAGAAATGCCATTGGCACAGGGTGTTGATGCCCACATACACGAGTCCCTGAGTGGCAAGAGCCCAGTAGGCCATGCCCATTATCGCCATGCCTATGCCCACTATGTTTGATGCCACCACCGCCACGGCGGCCGCCTGTGCCTGCTGCTTGGCCCTGAGATGCCTGAAAAGCCATGCCGACTGTGCCGTGCCGAGCGACGCAAGCACGATGCTGAGGAAGGCATAGCGGCACAATGGCACCACCCGATCGTTGTGATAGAACTGTCCGATGAGGGGTGCGCAGGCGAAAAGCAGGGCATAGAGCGACACACCCATGACTATGTTAAACCAGAATACCGAGTTATAGTCCTCGGGGCGAGGGTTGCGCAGATTGGTGAGTGCCGTGCGAAAGCCGCTGTCCTGCAATGTGGTCGCCACGAGCGAGAATATGCTTATCATGGCCATCATGCCATAGTCTGAAGGTGCCAACAGACGGCCGAGAATGATGCCTGAGGCCATGCCCACAAGCTGTTGCACACCGCTGTTGAGCCCTCCCCACAGCAGTCCTTTGGCAGTCTTTTCTTTCAGGTTGTCTTCCATTTGTGCCTTGTCGTGTTATGTCATTCGGCTTGCCGCCCTTTTATGTTCCTAAGTGCGCGCTTTATGTCTTAGAAATGCGCCCTTTCTACACCTTATTATATATACAGTCATCGGTAGTGTCGCCTCTTTTATACCATATTATAGTGTTGCCGTCATATTGTTCCTTGCTATATTGCACGGCATTGTGGGGCAGGGCAGGGGCTTTTGTGCCGTTTGTCACGCGCAGCGGAGCTGTCTCCACCCTTATCTCGTCCCATAGGTTGGCGTTTATGAACTGTTCGGTGGTGGCGGTGCCGCCCTCCACTATCAGCGACTGGCAGTTGCGGTCATAGAGCCAGTCGAGCAGCTGCGGCAGTAGCGGCTTGCCGCTGTCCATAGTGTCAAACGGTGGCCGCGACTTGTCTATCACTATAGGCAGAGGGCTTTTGCCGCCCCACAGACGCGTGTCGAGGCGTGGGCGGTCACGCTCTGCGGTCACTCTCCCCACGGCTATTGCGTCGCACTCAGCCCTCAGTTTGTGCGCTAGCATACGTGTAAAAGGTGTGGAGATGGATGTCTGTCGGAAATTGTCGTCGGTATATCCGTTGGCGGTCTGCGCCCATTTGAGTATGATGTATGGCCTTTTGTGCTGGTGAAACACCATGAAACGTCTGTTGAGCCACTTACATTCGTCCTCCATAACGCCCACTGTCACCTCTATGCCTGCGTTTCTTATCATCTCCAGTCCCTTGCCCTTGACCTTGGCAAAGGGGTCTACGCATCCCGCCACGCATCTTTTCACCCCCATCCTCGCAATAAGCTCGGCGCAGGGCGGTGTCTTGCCGTAGTGGGCGCAGGGTTCGAGGCTCACATATATGGTAGCGTCGTGCAGCAGGTGTCGGTCTTGTGGCTTTACGGAGGAAAAGGCGTTCACCTCGGCGTGTGCTTCGCCGCATCTCACGTGATAGCCCTCGCCTATGATTTTGCCGTCGGCCACTATCACTGCGCCCACCATGGGGTTGGGCCTTGCGTTTGCCGCTCCGTTGGCTGCCAGTTGCAGGCATCGGTGCATGTATATCCTGTCTGTTTCTTGCTGAGTCATTGTCGTGTAATGGTGTGTTTGTGAGTGGCAGACAGGGCCTTGCGTGTGCTTGCTGTCCGCTGTCTCGGCACGCGGCTTGCCGTCTTGTCGTTGGCGTGCCTGCGCTTTTTGTGTGTGAGTGTAAAAAAAAGAGGCATACACCCATGTCTCTTGTCGCACGAGTCGTATGCCCTTTGCGTGTGGCGGTGTCGTGTGTCCATGACGCTGCCCCTGCCATGCGGCGTGTCGTCAGTCGGCGTCGTCCCTTGCCAGCTCTGCGGGTGTGAAGGTGCCGTCTGCGCCGAGCAGTCCGCTCTTGCCGTCAGCCCAAGCCTCAAAATAGGGCGGCTCGTCGCGCAGTGATATGTCCTCATAGACAAAATCGGCCACCACAGTGTCATTGCCGTCGGGCAGAACCAGCCCCATCTTGCCGTCGCGCTGTGCTATGACGGGCATGAGGCGCAAGTCGTCGACATAAACATAGGGCGTGCGCAGGAAGTCATAGGCAGGATGCAGCAGTATGTTGCCGTTATGGTCTTTGATGCCAAACTTTCCGTCCTGCTCAAACACCTCGTGAAACTGTCTGTACTTCTCTTTTATGCGCTCGAGATAGAATGTCATCTTGCGCTTGTTGTTTATGAGTTCCATGAGATAGCTGAACGTGTCGCTGTAGTTGGCCATGGCCCTTGCCAGCACCACCTTCAGGTCCAGTCCGCTCAGCACCTTTCTGTTGAGGTCTATGTATCGTGCTATTGCCTTTTCCTTTTCCTCCGCGCCAAGAGTGGCGAGCTGCTCCTCAAACTTGAGCATGATGTTCTTGCTGCCTTTCATGGCCTTTATGTAACGGTGTATTTGGCGGGCCATTTCGTCGCACACGAATTTGTCTATACGCTCCAGCTCTATGCTGTCAACGTATGTGTCCTCAAAATTCTCCTGCGTGATTATTCTCTCCATATCGTTGTTCATATAGATGCACTTTGTTTTGTCGTGGCATAGTCAGCTTGTGGCTGTGCCTCTGCCCGTGAGGCATGGCAAAAAGTTTGTTTTCTTTAAGACGAAAAAATCCGTTGCGGATAGAGATATTACTCTCGCCAAAAGTACTACAAATTATTCAAAGAGCCAAGGGAAAGGCCATTTATTTTTTCTCCTCGCCCTTGCCTCTCTTCTGCGTGCGTCGCCGCGTATCAGGCGTGCGCTTGTGTTTTTTTATCTTATCACCTTTATCCAGCCGTCTTTTCTCTCCTTTGCAGGCTTTGGCTCCTTTGCGGGCAGTCCCAGCGACAGTGCGCCGATGCCTATTAGCCCCTCCTTGAGTCCCATCTCCCTCATCAGCTGCTTGCCTTCCTCGGTGTCAAACATCTCATGTTCTCTGTTTATCCAGCACGAGCCGAGCCCGAGTGCGTGTGCGGCGAGCATCATGTTCTCCAGCACGCACGAGCCGTCCTGAAAAGCGTTGGCGTTGTCTTCTGAGGCGAACACTAGCACATAGGTGGGAGCGTCATAATAGGGGTTGCCTGCCACACCCCTCACCTTGGCGTTCATGTCGGCGAGACGCTGCATGAGCCTCGGCTCCTGCACAACCACTATCACGGGGTCTTGTTTGCCGTGTGCCGTGGGGGCGTAGGTGCCTGCCTCAAGCACGGCGTTGAGCTGGCTGTCGCTTATCTGCTCACTTTTGTAGCATCTGCATGAGCGTCTTGTCTTGATAAGTTCAATAAACTGGTTTGTCATAGTCTTTCCTTTCTTGTCTTTTTATTGTAT